>CACGET010000001.1 GCA_902572155.1 uncultured Pelagibacteraceae bacterium
CATAAAAATCTTTTTAGGTTTTATTAATTTTGTTAATCTATTCATAACATCTAAAACTCCCTCAAAGTGACCCTTTCTAAATTTAGCACATAAGATTTTATCTTTTTTGTTTATAAGTATTTTAGATTTTTTTTTGTCTTTATAAATATCATAAAAGTGAGGCAGATAAATAAAGTCAATTTTATTTGATTTTCTTAAAATATATAAGTCATTAATTAAATTTGAAGGATATTTTTTAAGATCTTCTTTATTATTAAATTGTTTAGGATTTACAAAAATACTAACAAGTGTTTTTTTGCACATCTGATTCGACTTGTTAATAAGTGACAAATGACCCTTATGTATTCCTCCCATAGTCGGAATAAAGCCAATGTCTTTAAATCTTGTTAAAGCATTTGATAATGATTTATTATTTAATAAAATTTTCATTTGTATAAAAATATTAAATAAGTAAAACATTTAAATGATTAAACAAGCAATTATTCCACTAGCAGGTCTAGGAACAAGATTGTTACCTCTTACCAGCGTTTTTGCTAAAGAGCTTTTGCCCATTAATGGCAAACCTGGAATTGAATATATTTTAGAGGAATGTATAGATGCAGGAATTAAAGAAGTTATATTTATAATTTCAACTAAAAAAAAAATGATAAAAAATTATTTTTATAATGATAAATTTTATAAAAAGATAATTAAAAAAAAAAAAGATCCAAGAATCATTAATGAGTATAAAAAAATTTTAAAGTTTAAGAAAATGATAAAATTTGTTTATCAAGATAAACCAAAGGGAACAGGAGATGCTGTATTAAAAACAAAAAAATTTATACGGGACAAATATTTTCTAATGTTGTTACCTGATGATTTAATTGTAAAAAAAAACTGTTCTAAAGATATGATTAAAGTACATAATAAATATAAATGTTCAGTTATGGCAAGTATGAGTGTAAACAAGAAATCTGTTTCTAGATGGGGAATATATAATTTAAGTAAAAAATTTTCTAAAAATAATTTCTTAATAAAAAATGTAGTAGAAAAACCTTCAATTGATAATGCACCTTCAAATCAGGCAGTTATAGGTAGATATATATTGCCAAAAACTATATTCAAAAAAATATTAAATCAAAATCCTGGGAAGGGTGGTGAAATACATATAACTGATGCCATACAATCCTTAATTGATGAAAACGAAAATTTTATTGCACACAAATTTTCTGGAAAATATTTAGATTGTGGAACAATGGATGGTTATATTAATTCTGGTAAAGTGATTAATAAGTTATGAAATTATGTATGATAGGTGCTGGATATGTTGGTTTAGTTAGTGGAGTTTGTTTTTCTGATCTTGGAAACACTGTTTATTGTGTGGATAAAAATAAAGAAAAAATAGATTTATTAAATGCTGGTCATTTACCAATATATGAACCTGGGCTCGAAGAAATTTTAAAAAAAAATTTTAAACAAAAAAGATTAATTTTTACTTCTGATTTAAAGTTCGCTGTTCAAAAAGCAGATATAATCTTTATATGTGTTGGTACACCTACGAAAAAAAATAGTAATTCAGCAGATTTGAAATATATTTTCCAAGTGGTAAATCAATTAAAAAAGTATATTAATAAATATAAGATCATAGTTACAAAATCTACAGTTCCTGTTTCAACTGGTGATAAGATTGAAAATATTCTTCTAAAACAAAAAAAGAGAAAAATTGTAGATATTGTCTCTAATCCAGAATTTTTGAGAGAAGGTGAGGCTATTAGAGACTTTATTTATCCAGATAGAGTAGTGATAGGAACTGATAGTATTAAAGCAAATAAAATACTTAAATCTTTGTATCTTCCTATTGTTAAAAAAAATAACAGATATTTCAATACATCAAGAAGAGCAGCAGAATTAATCAAATATGCCTCAAACGCGTTCTTAGCTACTAAAATTTCATATATAAATGAAATGGCTAATCTTTGTGAAAAAGTTGGTGTTGATATAAAAGACATATCTTTAGGTATGGGTACTGATCAACGCATAGGTGAGAGATTTTTGAGGGCTGGCCCCGCTTATGGTGGTTCGTGTTTTCCAAAAGATACTAGAGCATTAATAGATACAGCAAATCTTTTTAAGACAAATCTATCAATAGTTAAAACAGTTATTAAATCTAATGAACATAGAAAATTATTGTTAACCAATAAAGTTAAAAAAATTTTAAAAAACAAGTTAAAAAATAAAGTAATTACCTTCTTAGGTGTTACTTTTAAGCCTAATACAGATGATATGAGAGAAGCATCAAGTTTATTCATGATACCTAAACTAAATAAACTAAATGCAAGAATTAAATATATTGACCCATCTGGAAAAAAAAAAGAATTTAATAATTTAAAAAATGTTAAATTTTGTAAAGATATTTCATCCGCGTGTTATAAAAGTGATCTTATTATTATTCATACAGAATGGAATGAATTCAAGTTATTAAATTTTAAAAATCTTGTTAAAAAGAAAGATTTTGTTATTTTTGATATGAGAAATATATATTCACCTTTAAAGATGAAAAATTTAAAAATTAAGTATTTTGCTGTAGGTAGACAATCTAATTAATTTAATTCAAAAATAGCATCAACTTCTACTGAAACTCCCAAGGGTAAGCTATTGGTACTCACTGCGGCTCTCGTGTGCATTCCTTTATCACCAAAGATTGATTTAATTAAATCCGAAGCACCATTAATTACTTTTGGTTGTTCAATAAAATCGTCTGTAGAATTAACAAAGCCTGTTAATTTAATGCAAGATTTTATTTTTGAAAGATCATCATTACAAGCTTTCTTTGCTTGAGCTACAATACTTAATCCACATCTTTCTGCTGCTTTATAAGCTTCTTCAGTACTTAAGTCTCTACCAACTTTACCCTTGATTAGCTCACCTTGTGAATTTATTGATATTTGTCCTGAAATATAAAGTAAATTTCCAGATATTTTTGTAGCAACATATGATCCAACAGGTGCTTTTGCTTCAGGTAATTCAATATTTAATTCTTTTATTTTATTTTCAAAGCTCATTCTTCTTCTTTATTTTTTTTAAAAAATTCACTTAATGTCTTACTTGATTTAAAATTATCTAATTTTTTTGTTAGACCTGATTTATCACTCTTATGTTTTAAATTATCTTTAGTACATTTTAAATACATTTTGGAAAGTTTATCAAATTCTGAACAATCTTTAATTTCAGCACTAGCTATTGATATCAGAATAAATGAAATTATTGAAATTATTGAAATTGTTCTAATTTTTTTCATACTAGTTTTTTTTTATTTTTTTTTTCTTTTTATTCATATCGTATTCTTTTCTTTTCTCAATTAATATTAAGGCCTCTTCTATTGTTAATTCTGTAGGATCCTTTTCTTCGGGTATTGTTGCATTTAGGGATTTATATTTAATATATGGACCATATTGGCCTTTCATTACTCTTACTGGTTTTTTATCTTCAGGATGTTCGCCTAAGTCTTTTATAATTGAAGAAGACATTCTCCCAGGCTTTGCTTCAGCTATGAGCGTTATAGCTCTATTTAACCCTATTGAAAAAATTTCATCAACGTTTTCTATCCTTGCCGACTTATTCTCACATTTTAAGTAAGGACCAAATCTACCTGTATTTAAAGTGATTTCTTTTTGATTCTCTGGATTAATACCCAGTGATTTAGGGAGTGAGCATAAAAATTTAGCTTTTTCTAAATCTACACTTTCTAATTCAATTCCTTTTGGAATTGATACATTTTTTAATAATTCATTTGCTTCAGGTTTCTTTTTTTTTGTTTTTTTTCTTTTTTTAGGTTTTTCTTCTTCAATATTTTCTTCAAGAATCTTCTCATATTGGAGATAAGGACCAAATCTTCCATTTTTGAGAAAAATATCATTTCCATTTTCATGTTTTCCTAGAAATTTGGGCTCTGCAAGTTGTGACTGAGCTGCTGCTTTAGCTTTTGATAATGGTCTTGTAAATTTACATTCTGGATAATTCGAACACCCTATAAAAGCACCTCCTCTAAAACTATTTTTTAAACTTAATGAACCAGTATCACACAACTGACATTTTCTAACTATCTTTCCTTCTTTGTCAGTGTCAAATATCAATGCTCCTAAACTTTCATTTAAAAGATCTAAAACTTCTCTAGTTCTTTTTTCTTTTACCTCTGAAACATTACTATTAAAATCTTTCCAAAACATTTCTAAGACTTTTAACCAACTTTCTTTTCCAGAAGTTATTTCATCTAGCTGATCCTCTAGTCCAGCTGTAAAGTTATAATCCACATACTTTGAAAATAATTTTTCTAAAAACGCAGAAATTAATTTACCTCTATCAGTTGGGAAAAATCTTTTATTAACTATTTCTGCATAACCTCTATTTGCTATTGTTGAAATTATACTTGCATAAGTTGAAGGCCTTCCAATTCCTAACTCTTCTAGTTTTTTAACCAAACTAGCCTCAGAGTAACGTGGGGGAGGCTGGGTAAAATGTTGTTCATCAATAAGAGCTTCTATATTAATTGGTCCTTTAGACATCTCAGGTAAAATTTGCTCATCATCATCTTTGCTTTGATTTGAATAAACTTTTAAAAATCCATCAAATTTCAAAACTGATCCGCTTGATTTACATACAGTTTTACCGTCTTCAGACTCAATCGTTATAGTATTTCTATCAAATTTTGCTGTTTCCATTTGAGACGACAGAGCTCTAGACCAAATTAAAGAATATAATTTTTGCTGGTCAGAACTTAAATACTTTTTAACAGAATCTGGATTTTTATTAATATCAGTTGGTCTTATTGCTTCATGCGCTTCCTGAGCATTTTTTGCTTTTTTTCCTGAGTAATTATTTGGATTTTCTGGCAAGTATTCATTTCCATATTCTTTTTTAATAAAATTTCTAAAATCAGAGACAGCATCAGCTGATAAATTAGTTCCATCCGTTCTCATATAAGTAATTAATCCAACTGTATCTCCCTCAATTTCTATTCCTTGATAAAGTTTTTGTGCTATTTGCATTGTTCTTGATGCACCAAAACCCAGTCTACTAGAAGCAACTTGCTGAAGTGTTGAAGTAGTAAAGGGTCCAGAAGGATTTCTGCTAACAACTTTTGAGGAAATATCAGTTATGTTAAATTTTTTGGTCTTAATATCTGAAATTGCCTTTTCAATTTCCTCTTTATTTTTAAATGAGAATTTTTCAATTTTTTCTCCATCAAGTTGAGAAATACTTGATGTAATTTTGCTTTTGTTTTTATCCTGAAAATTAATACTTAAAGTCCAAAACTCTTCAGGTTTGAATAATTCAATTTCATGTTCTCTTTCAGTAATCAATTTTAGTGCAACAGATTGAACTCTGCCTGCTGATTTTGAACCAGGTAATTTAGTCCAAAGTATTGGTGATATATTAAATCCCACCAAATAATCTAATGCTCTTCTAGCCATATATGCATCAACTAATAATGGTTCTATCTGTCTTGGATTTTCAATACCATGTGTGACGGCTTTTTTTGTTATTTCATTAAATACTACACGTTCAATTTCTTTATCCTTTAAAAGTTTTTTTTCATCTAAATATTCTTTTACATGCCATGCTATTGCCTCACCCTCACGATCTGGGTCGGTAGCAAGAATTATTTTCGAGGACTCTTTTGCAGCATCAGTAATTTCTTTTAAATATTTTTTTGAAAAGCTATCAACTTCCCATTCCATTTTAAAATTTTGATCAGGATCAACTGATCCATTTTTTGAAGGAAGATCTCTAATATGACCATAGCTAGCTAAAACGGTATAGTTATCACCTAAATATTTATTAATTGTTTTCGCTTTAGCAGGGCTTTCAACTATGACTAGATTCATAAAATAACAAACTACTCAAAAGAGTTTGATAGTCAAATTAATAAATTTTTGTCTTAGTTTCTTCTTTATTTTTCAAGCGTTTAATATTTTCTCTATGAGTGAAAAATATTAAAATAAACATTATTACGTAAAAAAATACATTTTCTGTACTCTCAAAAATTAAAATATAAACAGGTATTGAAAGTGATCCTATCAAGGAAGATAAAGATGAATATTTAGAAATAAAAAAAATTATTAACCAACAAATACCAAAAACTAAACCAAAAATAATATTTAAAGAAAAAAGTATCCCAACATATGTCGCTACACCTTTTCCACCTTTAAATTTTAGCCATAATGGGAATGCATGACCAATAAAAGCACATAAAGCTGATATATAGACCATCTCAGGGAAATTAAATTTTACATACAAAACTGGAATTACTGCTTTTAACACATCAAGTAATAATGTTGAATAGCCAATCAGTTTATTGCCAGTTCTTAAAGCATTAGTTGCACCAATATTGCCAGAACCAATTTCTCTAATGTCTTTTTTTAAAAATATTTTAGTTAAAATTAATCCAAAAGGAATTGATCCCATTAAGTATGAGATTAAACCTATTATAAAAAGTTCCATTCTTATATTTTAAATAATTCTTTACCTTTTACAAATGTATTGATCACTTTTCCTTGAAGTTTCTTATCTTCAATTGAAGTATTTTTAGATTTAGAAATTAAATTTTCTTTTTTTACAATCCATGGTTTATTGATATCGACTATACAAAAATCTGCATCATTACCAATAGTCAAGTTTCCTTTATTTATATTTAATATTTTTGCTGGATTAGAAGTTAATGCTTGAATTATGGTTTCAAGTTTTAGAGATCCATTATGAAATAATTCTAAACTCAAAGATAACAATGTCTCAATACCAGATGCACCTGTAGCTGCTTGAGCAAAAGTTAATCTTTTAGATTCTTCATCTTCAGGTTTATGATCAGAAACAATTACATCAATAGTTTTATCTCTTAAACCTTGAACTAAAGCTTCTCGATCTTCTTCTCTTCTCAGTGGAGGTGATAATTTTAAAAATGTTCTAAAATCTCCAATATCATTTTCATTTAATGAGAGATTATTTATTGATACACCGCAAGTAAATTTAACATTTTGTTTACGTTCCTTAATTATATCTACAGATTTTCCTGCTGAAAGTTGAGATATATGATATCGACATTTAGTTTTTTCTAAGAGAGTAAGGTCTCTTTCAATTATAATTCTTTCAGCAATATCTGGTATGCTTGATAAGCCTAGTTTTGTTGCAATAATACCAGAATTAATCATTCCATTTTTAGCTAAATCGTAATCTTCAGCATGTTGCATTATAAGACATCCCAAATCTTTGGCTGAATTCATAATTCTAGACATAAGTCTAGTATTTTGAATTGTTTTTACTCCGTCAGTAAATGCTATAATTCCTTTTTTGGCTAGCAAGCCAAATTCAGTCATATTGGTGCCATCAGTGTTTTGAGTTAATGAAGCGCAAGGAAAGATATTTATTTTAGATTTATCACGTCCTCTTCTTTTTAAAAAATCTACAATTGATACATTATCTATAATTGGGTCTGTATTAGGCATGGTTACGACGGAAGTTACTCCACCAGACAATGCTGCATTACTCAAAGTTCTAAAATTTTCTTTATATTCATACCCTGGTTCACCTACAAAAACTCTCATATCTACTATACCAGGAAATATATATTTACCCTTTAAGTCAGTAGGTTTTTCTCTAGTTGGTAAATTGTTTGTATTTACCTTTTTTCCTACTGCTTCTATCTTTCCGTCTTCTCCAATTATTAATCCACCATTTTCGTTTATAGAATTATGAGGATCTATAATGTTTGCATTTATAAAGTATTGTTTTTTCATTTATTCACAAAATATTTTTAAACATGCCATTCTTACAGCAACACCTAATTCAACTTGTTCTTTAATTACACTCTTGTTTATGTCGTCAGCTAATCTCGTATCAATTTCAATACCTCTATTCATCGGACCAGGATGCATAATTAGAGCATCTGATTTTGCATGATCGAGTTTATCAGGAGTTAACCCATAATATTCATAGTACTCTCTATTTGATGAAAGATATGAACTAGTCATCCTTTCATTTTGCAATCTAAGCATCATCACAATATCACAATCTTTAAGTCCTTTTTTCATATCAGTAAAAGTGTTTACTCCAAATTTTTCAATTTCTTTTGGCATAAGATTTGATGGAGCAACGATATTAACCTCAGCTCCTAACATCGTAAGAAGATAAATATTTGATCTAGCTACTCTCGAATGAAGTATATCTCCGCATATTGCTATTTTTAATCCTTGAATTTTTTTTTTTCGATTTCTAATTGTTAATGCATCTAATAAAGCTTGAGTAGGATGCTCACGTCTACCATCCCCAGCATTTAACACTACACAATTAACTTTTTGAGATAAAAGATTACAAGCACCAGAGTCTTGATGTCTGATCACAATTATATCAGGATGCATTGCATTTAGAGTCATTGCAGTATCAATCAACGTTTCACCTTTTTTAATGGCTGAGTTAACCATATTCATTGACATAACATCCGCCCCAAGTCTTTTTCCAGCAAGTTCAAATGAGCTTTGAGTTCTAGTTGATGGCTCAAAGAATAAGTTTATTTGTGTTTTGCCTCTTAACACATCAATTTTTTTATTTTTACTCTGATTTAATTTTATAAAATCTTCTGACTCATCCAATATATAATTAATATCATTCACTGATAAATCTTGGATACCTAACAGATGTTTTTGTGAGATTTTAACAGCTTTATTGGTTTTAATTGCCATTAAAATTAACTCTATAGCTATAAAGCCTCTAAATGGCAAGGATTAATTATTTAAATAATCTATGGCTCCTTGAAGAATAAATGCAGCTGCGTTTTGATCTATGTTTTTTTCACGTTTAGAAACATTAATATCAAGCTGACTGGATAGATTAAATGCACCAACTGTTGAAAGTCTTTCATCCCATAGGCAAACATCTACATCAACATTTTGGTCTATATTTTTAGACACATCATTTACTGATTGAGCAGAAGGACCTAATGAACCATCCATGTTAATTGGATATCCAATGACAATTCCTTTAATATTGTTTTCCTCTATTATTTTTTTTAATTCGCTGATTAGATCATCATTATTGGTTTTATTGATCGTTTTAAAGGGTGTGGCTATTGACTGTTTTTCGTCACAAATTGATACACCGATTCTTTTTGAACCAAGATCTAAACCAATCAATCTAGTGGTTTCAGACTGTTTTTTTTTGAATTCTTCAATAGTGATCATATTGTATATTTTAAACTTAAGTGATAGTTTGCGACATATTTAAATACCATATGAGCATCGATCTTAAAACAATAAAGCACATATCAAAATTATCAAGAATTTCTGTAGATGAGAAAAAAGCAGAGAAACTAGCAGGAGATTTAAATTCTATATTTGATTTTATTGAAAAACTTAATGAATTAAAAACTGATAATATCGAACCATTAACTTCTGTTGCAGAAACAACTCTAAAATTAAGATCCGATGAAGTAAAAAGTAAAAATTTAAGAGAGCAAGTAATAAAAAATTCTCCCAATGAAAATGAAGATTATTTTGTAGTACCTAAGGTAATAGAATAATGTTAGATATAACAAAACAATCATTATCTGAATTAGTAGAAAACGTAAAAAGTAAAAAACTTTCTTCAAGTGAAATTACAAAAGCATTTGTTGAAAGGTCAGAAAAATCAAAAGAATTAAATGCATATATAACAGAAGATTATGCAAACGCTTTAGATAAAGCAAAAAAGTTTGATGAAAAACCTAATTTTAATTTAAAATTACCTGGTATTCCAATGGCTGTAAAAGATTTATTTTGTACAAAAGATTTAAAAACTACGGCGGGTAGTAAAATTTTAAATAATTTTGTTCCAACTTACGAGTCAACTGTCACACAGAATATTTGGAATGAGGGCGCTATCCTCATGGGAAAATTAAATTGTGATGAATTTGCTATGGGCTCATCTAATGAAACTAGTTTTTATGGTAATGTACAAAATCCAATTGATAAGAATTTAGTTCCAGGAGGATCATCTGGTGGATCATCTTCTGCTGTAGCTGCCCAATTGACACCAATAACTATTGGAACGGATACAGGTGGATCTATAAGACAGCCTGCTTCTTTTACGGGAACAGTTGGATTAAAACCTACATATGGTAGTTGTTCAAGATACGGAATTGTAGCTTTTGCATCATCGTTAGATCAAGCAGGACCTATGGCGCAAAATGTAAAAGACTGTGCGTTGTTACAAGAAGTAATCAGTACTTATGATGAAAAAGATTCCACATCAATAGATTTTAAAAGAAATGAGTATAGCAGAGAATTAACAAGAGATATTAAAGGTAAAAAAATTGGAATACCTAAAGAATATAGAGTTGATGGCATGCCCAAGGAAATAGAAGATCTTTGGAAAAAAGGTATTGAATATGCAAAAGATTGTGGTGCTGAAATTATCGATATATCTCTACCTCATACAAATTATGCCCTACCAACTTACTACATTGTGGCACCAGCTGAAGCATCATCAAATTTAGCTCGATACGATGGTGTTAAATATGGATTTAGAGCAAAGGGAGAAAATCTTATAGACATGTATGAAAAGACTAGATCAGAGGGTTTTGGTGCAGAAGTTCAAAGAAGAATTATGATTGGAACTTATGTTTTATCATCAGGCTATTATGATGCTTATTATCTTAAAGCTCAAAAAGTCAGAAAACTAATTAAAAATGATTTTGATGAAGTATTTAAAAAAGTTGACGCAATTCTCACACCTTCAACGCCAAGTTCAGCATTTAAGATTGGAGAGAAGAAAGATGATCCAGTTTCAATGTATTTAAATGATATTTTTACCGTACCAGTAAATTTAGCAGGTTTACCAGGAATTTCTATTCCAGCTGGACATGATGCTAAAGGATATCCACTTGGATTGCAAATTATTGGTAAAGCTTTTGATGAACAAAATATATTAAACATTTCTTATGCCATGGAGGAAAAGATAGATTTTAAAAATAAGATTAATGATTGGTGGATTAAATGAGTAAAAATAATTCAGAATATCTAATTAATAGGAAAGACAATCAATATGAAGTTGTAATAGGACTAGAGGTTCACGCACAAGTTACTTCAGAATCAAAATTATTCTCATCATCTGCAACTAAATTTGGCGCTGAACCTAATACTCAAGTAAGTTTAGTTGATGCTGCATTTCCTGGAATGTTACCAGTAATTAATGAATTTTGTGTAAAACAAGCAATTAAAACAGGCATTGGTCTTAATGCTAAAATTAATAAACGATCAGTATTTGACAGAAAAAATTATTTTTATGCGGATTTACCTCAAGGGTATCAAATCTCTCAATTTAAAGACCCAATAGTAGGTGAGGGTAAGGTTTTTTTAGATATGTCAGAGGGTCAGAAAGAAGTAGGTATTGAAAGATTACATTTAGAACAGGATGCAGGAAAAAGTATTCATGATCTTGATCCTCAAAGTACATTTGTTGATTTGAATAGATCTGGCGTAGCTTTGATGGAAATTGTCAGTAAACCTGATCTTAGATCTCCTGACGAAGTCAGCACATATATTAAAAAATTAAGATCAATTATGAGATATTTAGGAACTTGCGATGGAAACATGCAAGAAGGATCACTGAGAGCAGATGTTAATGTTTCTGTGAGAATAAAAGGCTCAAAGGAATTCGGTACTAGATGTGAAATTAAGAATGTAAATTCTATTAAGTTTATGCAAATGGCTATTGAATATGAAGCTAATAGACAAGTTGATTTAATTGAAGAAGGTAAATCAATCGATCAAGAAACTCGTCTCTTTGATACAAAAAAAAATGAAACAAGATCAATGAGATCTAAAGAAGATGCTCATGATTATAGATATTTTCCAGATCCAGACTTACTTCCTTTAGAAGTTTCTGATGAATTTGTTAATAAGATTAGGTCTGATATTCCTGAATTACCAGATGATAAAAAGAAAAGATTTATTGATAAGTTTAAACTGACAGCCTATGAGGCTAATATTTTAGTTTCAGATATTGATATAGCAAAATATTTTGAGGATGTTGTAGCAAAGATGGGAAAAAATAAAGATATAAAATTAGCTGTTAATTGGATCACAGGTGAGTTATTTGCAGTTTTGAATAATAAAAACCTGGAAATTTCTCAAAGTCCAGTTAGTTCAAAAAATTTAGCAATATTAGTGAATTTAATTAAAAATGGAACAATTTCAGGAAAAATTGCTAAGACAGTATTTGAATTAATGATAGATGGTGATAAAGATCCCCAAAAAATTGTTGAGGAAAAAGAATTAAAACAACAAAGTGATCCTAAAGCTTTAGAAGCAATAATAGATAAAATAATCAATGAAAATAGAGATAAAGCCGTTGAATATAAACAGGGTAAAGAAAAATTATTTGGTTTTTTTGTTGGTCAAGCAATGAAAGCTTCGGGCGGTAAAGCTAATCCTCAATTAATTAATGAGATATTAAAGAAAAAGCTTTAACACAATGGGTGGAAACCTTGATATCACAGATAAATTACAAAATTATATCAATGATTTTGGTTTAAAGTTAAATCCAATTCAAAAAGAAATAATTAATTATAATAAATCACTAGGGGATGTTAAAAGAATGCAAGTTGATCCTGTTCAATGCCACTTTCTTCATTTAATTATAAAGGTCTCAAACATTAAAAATGTACTTGAAATAGGAACTTTTACGGGACTTAGCGCACTTTCAATTTCACTTGCATTGCCTGATGATGGAAAATTAATTGCTCTAGATAAAAATGAAGATACGAACAAAATAGCAATGGATTTTTTTAAGAAGGCCAATCAAAATCATAAAATTCAAACAATAATAAATCCTGCACTTTATACTTTAGAAGAGTTAAGTAATCAAAAGTTTGATATGGTTTTTATAGATGCAGATAAGATGAATTATAAAAAATATTATGAAAAATCTTTAGGATTAATAAATCAAGGTGGATTAATTATTATTGATAATGTTTTATGGCACGGAGAAGTTGCTGATGAAAAAAATGATGACAAATTTACAATTAATATTAGAGAATTTAATAAATTTGTATCAGAAGATAAGAGGGTAGAACAAATTATTATCCCATTAGGTGATGGAATGACTGTATGTAGAGTATTATAATGTTTAAAGTTTTTGGTTTCTATAAATTTATCAAAATTAAATCATTAAAAAGAAACAAAGATATTTTACAAGAATTTATTTTATCAAATAATATAAGGGGAACAATAATTATTTCAAAAGAAGGATTAAATGGAACTATATCAGGTCGTATTAAAGATATTGATATAACAATTAAAAAATTAAAATCTTTATTCTTATTTAAGCATTTTGATAATAACAATTCGTCTAAATCTAAATTTCAACCATTTCAAAAACCTAAAATAAAGATTAAAAAAGAAGTTGTACCAATGAATTTGATATTAAATTCTAGAGAAAGAAATACTAAATCACACTTAAATCCAAAAGAATGGAATGAATTAATAAAAGATAAAGATACACATATTATTGATACTAGAAAACCTTTTGAGCATAAAGTTGGCACATTTAAAAAATCAGTAAATCCCAACGTAAATAATTTTAGAGATTTTCCTAAATATTTGAATAAGCTTAAAAAAAATAAACCAGTTGCCATGTTCTGTACTGGTGGAATACGTTGTGAAAAAACATCTGTATATTTAAAGAAGAAAGGATTTAAGAATATATATCAGCTAAACGGTGGTATTTTAAATTACCTAAAGAAAATTAATAAAAAAGACAGTTTATGGAGAGGAGAGTGTTTTGTTTTTGATAACAGAATTAGTCTCAAACATGGTTTGGTTTTAGGTTCTTATTCTATATGTAGTGGTTGCAGAATGCCTATTTCATCAAAAGACAAAAGATCTAAAAAATTTGAGGAAGGTGTTTCGTGTCCAAATTGTTATAACAACCTAACAGAGTCACAAAAATCACGTTTTAGAATGAGACAAAGTCAGATATACAAAGCGAAACAATCTGGAAAAAAATATATTTTCCAAAAAGAATTTAAATAAGGATATTTTTGTCTACCTCATACAAGCTCACTAAAGATCCAATATGGTTTTTACTTCGTAAGGTTACAATACCTGCAAGTGTTGGATCTCTTTTTCAAACATTTTATAATCTTGTTGATACTTGGTTTGCAGGAAAAATATCAGCTGAAGCAATAGGTGCGATAGCTAAATCATTTCCAATTTATTTTACCATAATTGCTGTTGGTGTTGGAATAGGTGCGGCTACTAATGCAATGATTGGTAATTCAATAGGTGAAAGGAAAGAGAGAGTTGCATCTATGTATATAGCTCAATCTTTAATTTTTGCTTTAGGAATTTCAATTTTAGTAACAATTTTTGGACTAAATGCATCTAATTTTCTTCTTGGAGTAATGGGATCTGATACCGCTGGTATTGAACTTACTAGAGAATATTTAGATATTATTTTTTATGGAACTTTTATTGTATTAATTCAAATTTCTTTAAATGGAACATTAAATGCTCAAGGCGATACCAAAAGTTATAGAAATGTTTTAATATTTAGTTTTTTCTTAAATATTTTTCTTAATCCTCTTTTTATATGGGGTTATGGAATTATTCCTGCTTTTGGTATAGCTGGACTTGCTATAGCAACAGTGATTTCACAACTGATTGGAACAATCTATTTAGCCTATAAAGTTAATAATTGTAAAATCAAAAAATACTTAAAATTAGTATGTTTTATTCCTAAGTTTGAATATCTAAATCCTTTAACAAGGCAGTCGGTTCCAGTTATGTTTAGCATGTTATTTATTGGAGTTGGTATTTTTAATATTTTATATTTTATTGGACAATTTGGCGATTTAGCTACAGCGGGATATGGAGCAGCTTTAAGAGTAGAACAAGTTTTTTTACTTCCAGTCATTGGATTAAATACAGCGGTACTTTCAATAGGAGGTCAAAACTTTGGCGCAAAAGCTTTTGATAGAATAAGAGAATTATACACAAAAGCATTATTTTTTGGATCTTCTTTTATGGCTGTTGCTGGAATAATATTATTTTTTGGTGCTGAGTTTTTTGTGTCTTTATTTACAGACAATCAAGAAGCAGTGAAACATGGTGCAATTTACTTAAAAGTTGCAGCTTTGATTGGGCCAATTTATCCAGTATTCTTTATCACAACAGCTGTATTTCAAGCTGTAAAGAAACCTCTTTATAGTCTTTATTTAAGTATTTTGAGATTAACAGCGTTTCCATTTTTAAGCTTATGGTACGTAATTAATATTAGAGGAGGAGATTATGAGGATATATTTTATACAATTATGGCTACTAATTGGTTAATGGGAATTGCTGTTTTGATATTTATTGGTTATTTTCTAAATAATGTATTTAAACAAAATAAATCTCTTTTTAGTTATTAGTATTTGTCTAGTATTTTTTTTTCTAACTTATTTTGATGTAAAATCTCAAGAATTGAAGATTGTAGACGGTGATACAATTCATTTAAATTCAGAAAAAATAAGATTTACTGGTATTGATACTCCTGAGTTAAAGCAAACATGCATAAAAGATAATGAAGTAATTCAATGTGGAAAAAAAGCAAAAGATTTATTAATTAAACGAATTGGTAATAGTAAAGTTAATTGCATTAAAGAAGGTAAAGATAGATATGGTAGAATTTTAGCAGAATGCTTTATTGAAAATATTAGTTTATCAAGTTATTTAGTAAGGAATGGATATGCATTTGCATATAGAAAATATTCTCAAAAATTTATACCAGATGAGGATTTTGCACGAATAAATAAAAATGGAATGTGGTCTATGACATTTGAATTTCCGTGGGAATACAGAAAAAAAAATTAATAATGAATAATACAAATTATAATTGGAATTACCCCACAACTATATGGGTTGGGCAAAATAGAATCAAAGATTTATCTTTAGCCTGTAAAAAATTAAATATCAGTAAACCACTATTTGTAACAGATAGGGAATTAGTTAAATCTAATATTGTAAAAAAAACATTATTAGATTTAAAAAAAGAGAATTTATCATTTGAGACATTCTCTAATGTATCTGGTAATCCATGTGGGTCTCATGTAGAGGAAGGAGTTAATTTTTTTAATCAAAAAAAGTGTGATGGTATAATTGCTTTTGGTGGTGGTAGTGGATTAGATGTGGGAAAAGCAATAGCCTTTATGTCTGGTCAAAATCTACCAATATGGGATTTTGAGGATATTGGAGACAATTGGACAAGAGCAAATAATGATAAGATTTCACCAATTATAGCTGTACCCACAACAGCAGGAACTGGTTCTGAAACTGGTAGAGCATCTGTAATTCTAGATGAAACAACCGGTGTTAAAAAAATTATTTTTCATCCTAAATTTTTACCTTCAATAGTTATTTTAGATCCTATTCTAACAATTGATTTACCATCAAATATTACTGCTGCCACAGGAATGGATGCTTTAGCTCATAACCTTGAAGCTTTTTGTGCACCAGGCTACCATCCAATGGCTGATGGTATTGCAATAGAAGGAATGAAATTAATTAAAAATTCACTTTTGGAGGTTGTAAATAATGGATCTAATATAGAAGCTCGAATGAATATGTTAACTGCTTCAAGTATGGGGTCGACAGCATTTCAAAAAGGATTGGGTGCAATACATTCATTAAGTCACCCTTTAAACGCACAACATAATATACATCATGGATTGTCTAATGCTATATTTATGCCTTATGTTTTAACATTTAACAAAACTTTTATAGAAAAAAGAATTATCTTAATATGTGAATACTTGAATATGGAAAAAAACTTTGAAACTTTTTTAAATTGGATATTGCATTTAAGAAAAGAGCTTGAAATTCCTCACAAAATTACAGACATCATAGATCCAAAAGATATTAATTTGGATAAGCTATCAAAAATGGCTCTAGATGATCCATCAACGTCATCTAATCCAAGAAAATTAAATATAAATGATATGAGAATTATGTATGAGCATAGTATTTCAGGAGAATTATTTAAATGAAAAAAATTTTACTGGTAGAAGGAAATTTAAGAGAAGAAAATCAAAGTTTTACCGATGGAGGTATCAAAACTCATACTGAAAGTTTAAAAGACAGTATTGGTTTTTTTACAAATAAACTTGAATTAGATGTTGTAAACCCATCATCTGATAAGAATTTGTCTGAAGTTACTGAAGATTTAACAAAGTATGATGGCATGATTTGGGGCGGTAGCAGTCTTAATATTTATAATGATACTGTTGAAATAAGAAGACAATTAGATTTCATGAAAGAATGTCAAAAAAAAATTAAGAATATTTTAGCTATTTGCTGGGGTTTACAAGTGGCGGTGACTGTAGCTGGAGGTATTGTTAAAAGATGTAATAAAGGTGCACATAGAGGAATCGCACATAATGTCAAAATTAATAAAAATGGTTTATCACACCCATTATATAAAAATAAAAATGAAACTTTTAATACTCCAGCATTTAATTTTGATGAAGTTGTAACACTACCAAACAACTCTACATTGTTGTCTTCCAACGAAATAAATAATGTAATGGGTATAAATTTTAAAAATGGAGTTAGTGATATTTGGGGAATCCAATATCATCCTGAAATCACATACGATAAAATGATTACATTAATTCATTTTAGAAAAAACAGATTGTTAAATAATAAGGCTTTTATAGATGAAGACGAAATTAACTGTCATGTAAAAATGATTGCTGAAGAGAATAAAATTACAAATAAAAATAATAGAATGAGAGAGCTTGAAAATTGGTTAAACAAGATTCTTTAGATAATTAATTATTTTTTAATTTTTTTTCTAATTTTCTTACGAAATAAGAGACAATTAATATTAATATTAGATATTCTAATATTAAAAAAGTATAGATTTCTAAAGGTCTATAAGTTGTAACTACTAATTCATTTGCTTTTCTAGTCAAATCACCAATTCCAATTATAGATACTAATGATGACATTTTTAATACATAAACAAATTGATTTCCTATAGCGGGCAAGATATTTTTTATTGCTTGTGGCATTATTACTAATCTTAATCGTTTAAAAAAATTTAAACCTAAGGAACTTCCAGCTTCCCATTGAGCTTTTTTAATTGAGTTTATTCCTGCTCTAAAGATTTCAGCTTGAAAAGCACTTTCACTTATTGATAAAGCGATTATCCCTGAAACAAATGGACTAAAACTAATACCAGTCATAATGGGTAATCCGTAGTAAATCCATAATATTAAAACTAATAATGGAATTGCTCTTACGATCTCAACATAACCAATATTAATATAGGTCAGAAATTTATTTTTAGCCAAAGAGGGGATGGCAACAACAAATCCTAAAATCATTGATATAATAATTGAAACAACCGAAATATAGATAGTTGTTGTTAAGCCACTAAGTAAAAATTTAAGATTTGTAAGTCCTTCTATATTATTTGGCGATATTATGAACCAGCCTAATTCTTGGCCTGTGCAAGATGAAAGCGTTATAAATAAAAGTAAAAAAAATATCTTTTTCACTTTTAAAGTTATAGAGAATTAATGAATAATTTCTAACTGATTATAAACTTTTCAAATTGTATTTAGATAATAATTTTTCAAAAAAACCTGAGTTTTTTTTCTTTTCAATCCAATCACTTACGTAATCATTCCAAGCTGTATCCTTTTTAGGCACCATCATTGCTAAAAAAGCTGGATTTTTTTCACCATCCGGAACTATTGCTAATTGAGGATAAGTGATTACCAATTTATTAGCCTCTGTAGAACTTGTAATATTTCCGTCTGCTCTTCCAGCTAAAACTTCTTGGAAATCTCTTGCTGGAGCTTCAACTGATTTTAATGTTGATTTTGGAAAAAATTCTTTAGCTTTTTGTTCTTGAGAAGTTCCAAGAGTTGTAGCGATTGTTACATTGCTGTTATTTAATGAGTCCCATGTTGAAAATTTATTTAAATTTTTCTTTAGTACAAGAGGAACTGTTCCATATTTATAATAAGTAGTTGTAAAACCAGCTACTTCTGCTCTTTTAGCTGTTTTAGTAACACTAGTTGAAATATCATATCTACCTGAAGTAATTCCTGAAACTATTGTTTTCCATTCAGTTGGTACAAAAGTAACTTTTACACCCATATCTTTTGCTAACTCATTCATTACATCAATATCAAAACCTTTATATTTATTAGTTGCTGGATCTTTCATAGTCATTGGATCCCAATCTCCTGTGGTACCAACTTTTAATTCACCAGAGGATAAAATTTGATCTAGCTTAGAGTCTGCGTTAACTGATAGGGGTAATAGCACCAATAGTGCAAGTAAGATAATTTTTTTCATGGTTACTTTTAGCTTAAAATTGTTAATTAGAAATCTATAACCTTGACGCACTATCATTTATCCAAGAGCATAAATGCTCTGAAAATGAACGTCTAACAAATAGATTAACTAAGTTTTGATCTTTATGATGAATTATAACATCTATGTTATTTAGTAAAGTTTGAGTTGTAGAACCCTTTTTTTCCTTAAATTCATTAAAATTAAAAGGACTACCTGAGGAAAATAATTCAAAAATATTTTCTCCTTTTAATTCAAGCAATACAAATTGATCAGTTACATCAGTAACTGCTCCTAAATTAGTTTTAGAAATACTATTATATAGCGTCTCCTCTAATTCATATATATTGCTATCTTTTTGAACTGTTTCATTTGAAAAGATCATCCACTCATCTGGACTTAACCAGATTGAGGTAAGTTTATCACTTGAAGTTGAAGTATTGGCTTCCGTAGGTAATATCATGTTTAAGTTTTTACCAACTGATGTAAAAAATTCTCTTTTTTTACCTCTTAAATTAAGTTTCATAATTGGTGAAATTTCTTTAATTAATAAACCATTATGGTTTATTTCATCTTTTAAAATACTATTATAATTAAGCATTTAACCTCTTATTTTCTTCATCAAAAAATACTGGATTAGCTACAGTTACACTAATTGTTTTATCTTCCATTGGAATAAATAATTTTTTACCCATCATATCTTTTCCTCCCCTAACAACTGCTAAAGCAATAGATTTATTCAAATTTGGACTAAAATAACTAGAAGTTATATGCCCTAACATTTGGATAGGATTTTGATTTAATTCAGATACAATTTGAGCACCTTCCTCTAAAATTATATTTGGATCATCAGTTAATAATCCAACCAATTGTTTTCGATCCTCTCTCATTGTATCAGATCTATAAAGAGATCTTTTACCAATAAAATCATATTTCTTTTTACTAACTATCCAATCCATTTGGAGATCAATAGGAGTCATTGTTCCATCTGTGTCTTGACCAACTATAATGAAACCTTTTTCTGCTCTTAATAAGTGCATAGTTTCTGTACCATACGGGGTAATGTTAAATTCTTTTCCTGCTTCTATACATTTTTCCCATAGTGCCTTCCCAAAACTTGCTTGAATATTAACTTCATAACTATGCTCACCAGTAAAACTTATTCTCATTACTCTGCATTTAATGTTATTAATTTTTGCCTCTTTAAAGGACATATGAGGAAAATTTTCATCAGAAAGATCCAAATCTGGAATTATTTTTTTCAATATTTTTTTACTATTAGGACCACAAACACTAGCCGTTGCATAATGGTCAGTAACAGAAGTTAAATATACATCTAGCTCAGGCCATTCAGTTTGTAGATAATCCTCAAGTTTTCCTAAAACATTAGCAGCACCACCTGTTGTAGTCGTCATGAGATAATGGTTTTCTCCTAACCTGGTAGTAACACCATCATCATAAACCATTCCATCTTCGTTAAGCATTAGACCATATCTACATTTACCAATTGCAAGTTTTGACCAGGCATTAGTGTAAACTCTATTTAGAAATTCAGAGGCATCACTTCCTTGAATATCAATCTTACCTAGTGTAGATGCATCTAAAATCCCAGCACTTTCTCTTGCTGCTTTACTTTCTCTCTGTACTGCTTGATGCATAGTTTCTCCATTAATGGGATAGTACCAACCTCTTTTCCATTGACCAACATTTTCAAACTCAGCTTTATTTTCAATATGCCAATTATTCATCGCTGTTCTTCTAAATACATCAAAAAATTCTCCAACATTTCGTCCAACAATAGTTCCAAAAGTTAAAGGAGTGTAGGGAGGTCTAAAGGTTGTAGTACCAAGTTCGCCCATTTTTACACCCGCAGTATCAGCAATTATTCCAAGAGCATGCATATTTCCGAGTTTACCTTGATCAGTACCCATACCGGTTGTTGTGTATCTTTTTACATGTTCAATTGATCTAAAACCCTCACGTAATGCTAATTTAATATCCTTTGCTGTAGCGTCATTTTGATAATCCACAAATGGTTTAGTTTTTCCAATAGCCTTATCAGATGGAAGTAACCAGATATTCCTCTTTGAAGTTTCTTCTTCACTTTCTATTACAATATTATCAAAATCAGTTTGATTTATTTTTAAAAATTCTTTTAGTTTAATTGACAATTCTTTCATTATTTCATTTAAATTAAAATTCCCATTGCATGAGCCAACACTAATTTGATCTGAAGGGTATTTATTAGGTAAAAATAAGTTGTTATCTTCATCAAATTTTAATTTGCCACCTGATTGAGTAAATAAGTGTACAGCTGGTGTCCAACCACCCGCAACACCCAAACAATCACATGAAATATTAATTCTATTACCAGTTACTGTCATCCCATCATTTGATAATTTCATTATTGAAATGTTATTTAGTCTTCTATAACCATTAGTATCAACAACAGTATGTGACCAATAAATTTGAATTCCTACCTGTTTAACAGCTTTAACAATTTTTGAATTTGAATTATTTCTAATATCTATAATTGCATCAACTTTAATACCTTTGTTGTATAAACATAATGCACTTTCATAGGCACTATCATTGTTTGTAAAGAACACGTTTTTTTTACCACATTTAACGCCAAAGAAATCAGCATATTTTTTTACAGCAGTTGATAGCATTATTCCTGGTCTGTCGTTGTTATTAAAAATAAGTGGTCTCTCCAAAGCACCTGTTGCAAGTATTACTTTTTTAGCTCGTATTTTTAATAGTCTTTGTCTTACTTTATTATCTTTATCTTTATTTTCTAAATGATCTGTTAAATTTTCTCTGGCCAATAAATAATTATATCCATGATAGGCTGCTACACTTGTTCTTGTTTTAATTTCCAGGTTACTAATATTTTTTAGTCCATTTATTTCTTTTTTGATCCAATCTGAGGAACTTTGATTGTCAATTTTATTAAACTCTTTATTTTGATATATTGTTGCTCCACCAAGTTCATTTTTTTCATCAATCAATAAAGTTTTAAAATTATTTTTAGCAGCATTTTTGGCAGCCAATATTCCCGATATACCTGCCCCAACAACGAGAACATCACAATGGATATTTCTATGATCATAAATATCAGGATCTTTTTCTGATGGTGATTTACCTAAACCAGCTGAATGTCTTATAAAAAATTCATATTTTTCCCAAAAGCTAGCTGGCCACATAAAAGTTTTATAATAAAAACCAGCAGGTAAAAATGGAGAAATTAGATTATTTATTCCACCAATATCAAAATTTACGTTTGGCCAACAATTTTGGCTTGAAGCTTCTAAACCCTCATAAATTTCAACCTCTGTAGCTCTAACGTTAGGTTCTGTTCGATTTGTCTTATCATTAACTTGAACAATGGCATTTGGTTCTTCTGAACCAGCTGTCATAATTCCTCTTGGTCTGTGATATTTAAAACTTCTTCCTACTAAATGAACATCATTAGCGAGTAGAGCGGAGGCTAATGTATCGCCTTTAAATCCATAATATGTTTTACCATTAAACTTAAATGAAACTCTATGTGTTTCATCAATATATTCACTAGATTTAACTCTTAAATTTGCCGACATATTATTCTAACGGTGGTTTTTCACCCATTTTATAAACTAATTTGATTTCATCATTAGAAGTATCTCTGACCATATTGAACCACTTTCTACATCCATGTGCATGGTTCCATCTTTCAAACTGAACACCCTTAATATTTTTTCTCATAAATAAATACTCTGCCCATTCATCATCACTTAATTCAGTAGGTTGTTTCGGTCTTTCTATGTGTGCTTCACCACCAGCTTTAAATTCTTGCTGATCTCGCTCTCCACAATAAGGACAATTAATTACAAACATTAGTGAGCAACAGCTGCAGCTCCATGTTCATCAACAAGATCACCACTAACAAATCTATTTAAATTAAATGCAGCATTAAGTTTATGTGGTTCATCATTTGCAATAGTATGAGCAAATAAATCTCCTGATCCTGGAGTTGCTTTAAATCCACCAGTACCCCAACCACAATTAAAATATAATCCTTTAATTGATGTCTTGCTTAATATAGGGCTTGCATCAGGACAAATGTCTACAATTCCACCCCATTGTCTTAACATTCTCATTCTACTGAAAATTGGATAAAGTTCTAAAATTGCATTAAGAGTACCTTCAACAATTTGATGACTTCCTTTTTGTGTATAAGATACATAATCATCTGTTCCTGCACCTATAACTAACTCACCTTTATCAGATTGACTAACATAAGCATGTACGGCGTTAGACATAACTACTGTATCTATTATTGGTTTTACAGGTTCTGAAACTAAAGCTTGTAATGGTTTACTTTCAAGTGGTAGTCTCAAACCAGCCATATTAGCAATTACACTGGAATGACCAGCAGCTACGACACCAATTTTTTTTGTTTTTATAAATCCTCTTGTTGTTTCTATACCTTCTACGGCATCACCATTTCTTTTAATTCCTATAACTTCACAATTCTGAATTATATCAACTCCCATTTCATCTGCTCCTCTAGCATAACCCCATGCTACAGCATCATGTCTAGCTGTACCAGCTCTTCTTTGAAGTGTTCCACCTAAAACAGGATATCTAATGTCAGGTGATGTATTTATAATTGGACAAAATTTTTTTACCTCATCAGTATTTAGATAAACAGCATCAATGCCATTTAGTCTGTTTGCATGAGTTCTTCTTTTTAAATCTCTAACATCTTGAAGGTTATGAGCAAGATTCATAACTCCTCTTTGACTAAACATTACATTGTAATTTAATTCTTGAGATAATCCTTCCCAAATTTTTAAAGCATGATCATAAAGCCCCGCACTAGCATCCCACAAATAATTAGATCTTATAATGGTTGTATTTCTTCCTGTATTTCCTCCACCTATCCATCCTTTTTCTACAACAGCAATATTTTTCATATTATGTTTTTTTGCTAAATAATATGCTGTAGCTAATCCATGACCACCACCACCAACTATAACAGTGTCGTATTCTTTTTTAGGAGATGGGTCTTTCCATGCCCTTTGCCAATTTTCATGGTCAGAAAAAGCATTTTTAATCAAAGAAAATACTGAATACTTATTTTTCATACTAATGAATAATTACTTTATAAATGTTGAATTTTCAATACAATCACTTATTACACTATGTCTTACGGAAGAGTGGGTGAGAGGCTGAAACCAGTCGTTTGCTAAATGACCGTGCGAGGAAACTTGTACCGAGGGTTCGAATCCCTCCTCTTCCGCCATTAAAATAAAGGTTGATCTTTAAAGAAATCTTTCATTAAAATCGGTTTTTTTTCAAGAATATATCGATATACGTTATAATTCTCTAAAACACGCTGCACATAATTTCTGGTCTCTCTAAATTTTATTAGTTCAATCCAATTAACATAATCTATTTGTTTTTTTTGAGGATTTTTATTAATTTTTTTCCAATATTTTACTCTATTAGGGCCAGCATTATATGCAGCAGTAGCAAAAGGATAAGCACCATCATACTGAAGAATTAATCCTGCTATGTAGTGTGATCCTAAATTTATATTATATTCAGGATCAGTAGTTAATCTAGATTTTGAATAAGGTAATTTGGCTTGTTTAGAAACTAGTTTTGCTGTGTATGGCATCAATTGCATTAATCCTTTGGCGCCAGCATGACTGTTTGCACTTAGATCAAACTCACTTTCTTGTCTGATAATAGATAAAATAAATGCACTTTCAGGTATCTTTCTACCATTTATTTTCTTTGGAGTACTTATAATTGGGTAATTGTAAGTATTATGAAATCTTTTTTGATAAGAAGCAATTTTAGAAACTTGAATTGCAAAATCGTATCTTTCAATATTTGTGGCAAGCTCTGCTGCTAAAATTTCACTACCTTTTTGAATATTATCATTAGCAAGATGTCTTAAAATATGCTTTGTATATTTATCTTTTTTTAGTTCATTTAAAAGATATGAGATTTTTACTAGTTCCTTATTAAAGAATACGTATCTATACTTTTTTTCAAATTCCATATCGTTTGGAAGTTCAAATTTACCATTAGGATTTAACTTTAAAAAAGCCAACTGACCATAATAAGTAGTTAAATATTTAGCAGCTTCCTGATACCATTTTTTTGATTGTTCATTATCTTTTAACTTTTCATATGTTTTACCAAGCCAGTAGGCTCCTCTTGAAGTACTTATTGGGTATCCAACGTTATTATAAAAATTCTGAAAATGATTTTTTGCAATTAAAGGATCATTTAAGAAACTTAAAGCTATCCATCCACTCATCCATTCTGCTGCAGCAAAATTAGCACCTTCAGTTAATGCGTGATTACTTGCTATTTTGTATGCAAGCTCATATTTTTTTTTATATATTAATGATCTTGAAATGATTTCTCTTTCTGTCCACCACTTATCTGGTCTTACTAAATATTCCTTTGTATTTTTAACACTTACTAATATTTCTACAGAAGAGTCAACACGACCTCTTTTTCTTCGCCATTTTAAACGATCGTAATTTAAACCAGCATCATTTTTAAATTTAGCTGGAACATTTTTGATTGCTTGATCAACTCCATAAGATTTACTCATTAACAATTGTCTTGCATTATATAAAAGTTCGTAATCTTTTGGTAAATACCTTATCAACCTTCTTAAATCCCAATATTTATTACTCCAAGCTAAATAATCAGCTCTTTTTATGTAGTCGTCAGCATTAAGATATTTCTTAAATTTTTTTCTATAAAAAATTAATTCACTTTTTGATAAATCAGCAGTTATCCATCCTTGTTTAATCTGTTTTTTTCCTATAGATAAATTCCCTTTTAGTATATTACTTTCCCCCAAGATCATTTTACCAAATCCGCTAAGTGGTTCTTCTTCACCAAACCAATCAATAATTTTTTGTGGAGATATTTTTTGGGTCGATAGTTTGTGCTCTGCAAGATATTTTAATCTGTTAATTCTTGGATAGTTTATATTGTTGTCTATAAATATCTTGTAATCATAGAAAGATGCAGAATTACCAGTAGTCAATAAATGTCTCCATTGAATAAAATTATATATTGATTTGTCTTTTGCTTGTTTTGCTGTTTTAATTGAAGTGGACCATTTACTTTTTTCCATTTCAGAAATTGCTTTTTTAGCTAAAGCAAAGTCCTTTTTGTTGTAGTATTTAGATATTTTTATATTTTTTGCTTTAATAATTCCTGTAATTACTGGTTTTTTTTTAGGCACTGAAAAATTGAGTTTTTTGACTGTTTTAATAGCAGTTGTCTTTTCAACTTCTTTTTTTAATTTAGGTTTTTTTAATGGTTTTAAAATATTGATTGAAATTTTTTTTTCTATTTCCTCATCACTTAGAATGGGTTTTTTTAAAGGAATAATCGTCGCATTATCTGCAAGTAGATAACTTGAATTACAAAATAATAATGTAAATATTGAGGTGAATATTATTAATTTTTTAAACATAATCTTTTAGTATATGAATCATTAAACTATGTTATAAGTATTTATGTTCAAAGGTTCAAATGTTGCTTTAATTACCCCATTCAAGAATAATAAGCTTGATGAGGAAGCTTATATAAAATTAATTCATTTTCATCTTGAAAATGGGACTAATGGTTTGGTGCCTGCTGGAACCACAGGTGAGTCCCCAACTTTAAGCCATGAAGAGCATCAGAGAGTTATAGACTTATGTATTCGAGAAAGTAATGGAAAAATACCTGTAATTGCTGGTACAGGCTCTAATTCAACAGAAGAAGCTATTTCATTAACTTTGCACGCAGAGAAAGCAGGTGCAAACGGAGCGCTTGTTGTTACTCCTTATTATAATAAACCCACTCAAGAAGGATTATATCAACATTATAAAGCTATTAATGATAACGTAGGTATACCAATTATAATTTACAATATTCCTAGCAGATGCGTAATTGATATGTCCGTTGACACTATGGCAAAATTATTCGAACTAAAAAATATTGCTGGTGTGAAAGATGCAACAGGAGATTTAAATAGACTTGATGAGACAATAAAGAAATTAGGTCCAGAATTTATCCAGCTTACTGGCGAAGATGGATTGGCTTTAAGATTTAATAAAAGAGGAGGTGTAGGAATTATTTCAGTTACTGCTAACATTGCACCTAAATTATGTTCAGATATGCAAAAATTTTCTAAGTCTGAGTCAGATAATGAGTCAAAAGAAGCTGAAAGAATAGATCAGATATTACAACCTGTTCATAAATCTTTATTTATTGAAAGCAATCCAGCACCTGCAAAATATGCTGCAAAACTTTTAGGATTATGTGATGATGAAATTAGATTGCCTTTAGTAAGAATAAAAAAAGAAACAGAGGAAGAGGTTAAAAAAGCTCTAAGTTTTGCTAAATTAATCTAATGAAACCTAAAACCAATCCTGGTTTAAAAATAATAGCATTAAATAGAAAAGCTAGTTTTAACTATTTTTTTGAGGATTTATTAGAAGCAGGTTTGTCTCTTAAAGGATCAGAAATAAAATCTATTAGAGAAGGTAAAGTAAATATTGCAGACTCTTATGCTATTGAAAAAAATGGTGAACTTATTTTAATTAATTCACATATTGCCTTATATAAACATGCAGGCTACTCAAATCACAATCCAACTGATGAAAGAAAACTTTTATTAAATAAAAAAGAAATTAATAAATTAATCGGTAAAATGCAGAGAGATGGATTTACTATTATTCCAACCAAAATGTATTTTAAAAAAGGAAAGGCAAAAATAGAGCTAGCTATTGCAAAAGGAAAAAAACAATTTGATAAAAGAGCCACTAAGAAAAATAGAGATTGGAATCGTGACAAAGCAAGATATATCAGAAAATCAAGCTAACAACATTTATTTAGGTATTGGCTCTAATTTAGGAAATAGAAAATTGAATATTGAAAAAGCTAAGTTTTTTTTAAATCAAAGTAACATTAATTGTATTAAAATATCTGAATATTATGAAACACCGTCTTGGCCCGATCCAAGTAAACCTAAGTTTTTAAACTTAGTCTTAAAAGTCAACTGTAACTATAACCCCATTGACTTATTGAAAATGTGTAAAGTAATTGAATTTAAATTAGGCAGAAGAGAAGGTGTAAAAAACTCTCCTCGAATATGTGATATTGATATCATTGATTTTAATGGATTAATTTTAAATGAAGGACTCACGTTACCTCACAAATTAATGCACAAAAGAAATTTTGTGTTATTACCTTTATTTGAAATTGAAAAGCAGTGGTTACATCCACTTTTTAATATAGATCTTAAAAAATTGATTTATTCACTACCAAATAAGGACATTAGATCTATTAAAAAACTTTAATTTAATGTTATAATGAATAATGCTTAATTCTAATGAACTTATTAATAAAGTTAAAGATTATAACAAGTTTTTAAATCCTGAAAGATTAGATAAGGCATATAATTTTGCTGTTAGAGCTCATAAAAATCAAAAAAGAGCTTCGGGAGATCCTTATTCTGTTCACCCCATAGAAGTTGCTAATATTTTAACAGAATTGAAATTAGACAGTGCCACCATAACAACAGGTTTACTCCATGATACAATTGAAGATACTTTTGCTACTTATGATACGATTAAGCAGGAATTTGGTAACGAAGTAGCAGACTTAGTTGATGGAGTTACTAAAATTTCAGTTTTTGAAAATACAGCTAATTCAAATTCTAAAGTTGAAAATTTTAGAAAATTAATTCTAGCTACTTCAAAAGATATTAGAGTGTTGTTAGTTAAAATTGCAGATCGACTTCATAATATGAGAACAATTAAAGCAATCTCTAAAGAAGAAAAAAGAAAAAGAATTGCTCAAGAAACAATGGAAATTTATGCGCCATTAGCTGACAGAATGGGTATGCATATAATTAGGGATGAGTTGGAAGATTTATCATTTGAAATTCTGAATAATAAAGGAAGAGCACTTATCAAAAAACGGCTTGATGAAATAAAATTAGATAAAAAAGATATATTTGAAGAATTATCTTTTGAGTTAAGTGAATTACTTAATAGTAATAATATAGACGCAGAAATTTATGGACGAGAAAAAACACCATTTTCAATTTGGAGAAAAGTACAAAAAAAAAGAGTATCCCTTGAACAAATGACAGATATTATTGGATTTAGAATAATTTTAAAATCTTTGGATGATTGTTACAAAACTTTAGGCATTTTTCATAAAAAATGGAATTGTATACCCGGCAAATTTAAAGATTATATATCATCTCCAAAGATTAATGGATACAAATCAATACACACATCTGTAATTGGTTCAAATAAAAAACCTATAGAAATCCAAATAAGAACAATTGAAATGCATGAATTTGCCGAAAGGGGAGTGGCCTCACATTGGAAATACAAGTCATCAGAAAAATTTAGTTCACTTAATTGGAAAGAATATGATTGGTTAAAGGATTTAGTTGAAATTGTTGAAAAGAATGAAAATCCAGAACATTCATATGAATATACGAAGTTACAAATGTTTCAGGAAAATGTATTTTGTTTTACTCCAAAAGGCTCAGTGATAAAGTTACCTAAGGACGCAACACCAATTGATTTTGCTTATGCAGTACATACAAAAATAGGAAATTCAGCAGTTGGATGTGAAATAAATGGTAACAAAAGTGAACTTCAAAATACTTTGAGAAATGGTGACAGAGTTAATATAATTACTTCAAAAAAAAATTCACCATCTTTACATTGGATACCAACTACAAAGACTGGAAAAGCTAGAGCAGCAATAAGAAGATATTGGCATGATAAAGGAGAGCAAAAAGAAGAGAAAATTAAAAAGTATAACACCACTTTATGGATATCTCTACCTGATCAACCTGGTCAACTTGGCGACATAAGTTCATTAATTGGAAGTCATAAGCTTAATATCTCAAACCTTGAAATGGTAGGTAAAAATCCAAATTATATTAATTTTAAATTTAAATTAATAATAACTAACCTTAAAAATTTCACAAATTTTATTGCAGAGCTCAAACAAAAAGGTATAAAATTTAAGATAATTAGACACGAAGATAAAAGAAATGCTTTCACACAAAAAATCTTTAAATATTTTAAAAAAAACTAATGCTTTGCAGGAAGGTCACTTTATCTTATCCTCTGGGCTTCATTCTTCAAAATATATTCAGTGTGCTAAACTTTTAAGTTTTCCACATTTGGCTAAACAGATATGTTTATCCTTAGCAAAAAAAATTAAAAGTAATTTTAAAAAAATCGATCTTATATTGGCTCCAGCAATGGGTGGAATAATTATTGGATATGAAATCGGAAAACTTTTAAAAAAAGAAACTATTTTTTGTGAGAGAGTTAATGGTAAATTTACTTTAAGAAGAGGTTTCAATATTAAAAAAGGAGCTAGAGTTTTAATAATTGAAGATGTTATAACTACTGGAAAATCAAGTTTAGAATGCGTTAAATTAATAAAAAAATTTAACGCTAAATTTTTAGGATTTGCATCTATAATTGATAGATCAACAAAAAAATCGTTAAAGATTAAAACTAAAATTATATCTCATTTAAAAATTAATGTTCCCACATTTAATAAAAAACTATTACCAAAAAATCTTAAATCAATACCAGTTACTAAACCAGGAAGTAGATTTATTAAGTGAAAAGACTAGGTGTTAACATTGATCATGTAGCAACAGTAAGAAATGCAAGAGGGGAAAAACATCCAGACCCATATTATGCAGCCTTACAAAGTATTAAAATGGGGGCAGACTCCGTCACCATTCATTTAAGAGAAGATAGAAGACATATAAATGATAAAGATGCAAAAAAAATTTGTGGTTTAAAAAAAGTTTTAGTTAATTTAGAAATTTCTATGAATGATAATATTGTTAATAATGCACTTAAAATAAAACCTAATTATATTTGTATTGTACCTGAAAATAGAAAAGAAATAACTACAGAAGGAGGTTTAGATTTATTAAAACACAAAAAAAAATTAAAAAAAATTATTAAAAAATTCAAAAAAGCCAATATACGTACAAGTTTATTTATTAATCCTTCAATTAAAGACATTGAATTATCTAAAGAATTGAATGTTGACTGTATTGAAATTCATACTGGAAAATTATCAAACTTAGTAAAATCAAAAAAAAATTTTAAAAATGAGTTAAGTAGAATTAAAAAAAGCTCAATACTTGCAAGTAAATTGAATATAGAAGTTCATGCTGGTCATGGATTAGATTATAAAACCACAAAAATACTAACTAAAATCAATACAATTCAAGAATTTAATATTGGACATTTTATTATTGGTGAGTCTATTTTTTTAGGTTTATCCAAAGTTATCAAAAATTTTAAAAAAATTATTAAAAATTGATTTATGAAAATACTTGGAATAGGTGTCGATATAATAGAACATCATAGAATTAAAAAATCTATTATAAATCCTAATTTTAAAAATAGAATTTTTAGTACTAATGAGCTAAAACAATTTAGCTTATCTAAAAATAAAACAAATTATTTTTCAAAGAGATTTGCTGCAAAGGAGGCATTTGCCAAGGCATTAGGGACAGGTTTTAGAAATAATTTAAACTTTAAAGACATTGAAATTGTTCATAATAAGTTAGGAAAACCAAATTATTTAAAGAATAAGAAAATAACAAAATTAATTCAAAAAAATTTTAAAGTAAAAAATTTTAATTGTTTTCTGTCAATTTCTGATGAAAAGGATTATTCAACAGCATTTGCAATAATTCAATCGTTATGAAAATAGATAAGAAATTTTTTTCTGAAAATATAAAAACATTATTTTATGCGCTGATAATTGCTGTTATTATTAGATCTATATTAATACAGCCTTTTTATATTCCGTCATCATCGATGGAACCTACATTACTTGTAGGTGATAGGCTTTTTGTAACAAAATTTTCATATGGTTATAGCAAACATTCATTTCCATTTAGTCCTCCTATATTTAATAATAGAATTTTATTTAATCCACCTAAAAGAGGTGATGTAGTTGTTTTTAAGACACCAGCAGATAATAGAACAGATTATATTAAAAGATTGATTGGTTTACCTGGAGATAAAGTTCAATTTATAGACTCAAATTTATACCTTAATAGTAGTGAAATATTTAAATCCAAAATTTTAAATAAATCCAAAATATTTTGTGGAAACAAAGTTATAGATGTTTATAAATTTGAAGAAAAACTACCGAATGGGAAAATGTTTCACACAGTTTATCTCAAAGATTATACTTATCAAAACTCAGACATTTTTACAGTACCACAAAATCACTATTTTTTTTTAGGAGACAACAGGGATTGTTCCAAAGATAGTAGATTTTTATCAAGCGTTGGATATGTTCATAAGGATAATTTAGTCGGAAAGGCTCAATTTATTTTTTTTTCATCTGACAAAAATATTGGAAGTATTTTTGAAATTTGGAAGTGGCATAAATTAATAAGATTCAATAGGACTTTTAGCAAAATAAATTGATGAAAATTAATTATCAAATTTTGGAAAAGAAAATTAATTTTAAATTTAAAAGCACTAAATTATTAACTCAATGCCTCACTCACAAAAGTTTTAATTCAAATGATAACAATGAAAAAATAGAATTTTTAGGTGATCGTGTTTTAGGACTTGTTATTGCTAAAAAACTTTTAGAAATATATCCTGACGAAAAAGAGGGAATTTTAGATAAAAAGTTTGCTTCATTAGTTAATAAAAAAACTTGTTTAGAAATCGCAAAAAATATTAATTTAGAGAAATTTATCTTAACTTTTAATTCAAATAATAAAAATAATAAGATAGAGGATAAAATTATATCAGACAGTTGTGAGGCACTAATTGGAGCAATTTATCTTGATAAAGGATTTAATGCAGCTGAAAAAGTAATTTTAAGCCTGTGGAATAATAATATTAAAAAAAGTGTAATTACGCAAATTGATGCAAAAACAAAGTTACAAGAATTTTCATTAAAAAATTTTAAATCATTACCCACTTATAAACTGATTTCAAATACAGGACCACGGCACAAACCTTTATTTAAGGTAGGAGTAAAACTACGCAATACGAAGTACTTTTTTTCTTCAGGTAAATCAAAAAAAGACGCAGAACAAAATGCAGCAATTGAATGTTTAAAATTTTTAAAATGATTTATTTATGAATTGGATAGATGAGAGTTTTTTATTAAGTAAAAATAGATATAATGAAAATTCTTTAATAGCAGAGGTTTACAGTAAGAATCATGGTAAAATTTCTGGTATTATATTTGGAGGAACTTCAAAAAAAATTAAGAATTATTTACAAATCGGAAATAGATTACATTTAAATTATAGTTCTAAAAATAATAACAGAATAGGCTATTTCAAAATCGAAATACTTAACGCTTACACCCCCTTATATTTTGATAATAAGCAAAAACTTTCTTGCATAACTACTGCAACTAATTTAATAAAAATTTTAACAGTTGAGGCTCAAACCAATATTCAAGTTTATGAATTGATAGAAAAACTTTTTCTATTATTAAATTATAATGATTGGATTAAAAAGTATATTTTTTGGGAATTAGAATTATTAAAACTTCTTGGTTATGATCTTGAATTAGAGAGTCTTGTAAAAAAAGATGTTTTAGGAAATAAAACTATTTATTATGCTGCTTCTTCATCAGACAAAAAATATGTTCCAAACTTTTTAATAGAAAAAAATTTAGAAGTGAATGATACTCAAACTTTATTAAATGGATTAAAATTAGTAGGAGATTATCTTGATAAAACTATTTTAAAACCAAATAACATAAACTATCCAAATAGTAGATTGTTATTTATAAATTCTATTAAATAATTATTTGATAATTTTATCTATTCGATCAGCGTAATAACTAACAATTGCATTTGCCCCAGCTCTTTTAAAAGCAATTAAACTTTCAAAGATAGCTTTTTCATCAATTATTTTTTTTTGAACTGCATTTGCAAGTAAACTATATTCACCAGATACTTGATATGCAAATACTGGTATTCTAAATCTTTCTTTAATTGATTTAATTATATCTAAGTAAGGCATTCCAGGTTTAACCATTACCATATCTGCGCCTTCTTTAATATCTAAAGCAACTTCTCTTAATCCCTCATCACTATTTCTAAAATCCATTTGGTAAGTTTTTTTATCTCCTTTTAAAGATTTTTTTGATCCAACAGCATCTCGAAATGGACCATAAAAACTTGAAGCATATTTAACAGCGTATGATAAAATTTGTACATCTTTATAATTTGAATTATCTAATGCTTTTCTAATTTTTAATACTCTTCCATCCATCATGTCCGAAGGTGCCAATACATCACACCCCATTTCTGCCTGCAGTAAAGACTGATTTACTAAAACGTCAATTGTCTCGTCATTAATAATTTGTTTTGATTTGATCAGCCCATCGTGACCGTGAGAAGTATAAGGATCCAGCGCAACATCGCACATGATACCAATTTGATTCTTATATTTTTTTTTAATTTCCACTATAGCTCTACAAACTAGATTGTTTTCATTCAAACTTTCTGAGCCAATTTCATTTTTTAAAATTTTTTTTGTCTTAGGAAATAGTGCAACCATTGGTATTCCTTTTTTAATGGCTTTATCAACTATTTGAGCTAATCTATTAATTGTATATCTGTATACGCCAGGCATAGTTGTTATATTTTCCCTTTTATTAGATCCATCAATTAAAAATATTGGTAATATGAAATCACTTGAACTTAGTGTATTTTCTTGAATTAGTCTTCTAGACCATGATTCTTTTCGATTTCTTCTAAGCCTTAAATTAGGATATTTGCCTGTAATCATGTTTTAATTCACTTTATTAATGCGACAAAAGTATTATACAAATATATATTAAAATAAGTACAAAACATTTTCGATGAGCATTGATAACACAAAAGTTATAAACCTAAACATAAAAAAAGAAGATCGGATTTTAGATTTTAGCGATTTTCAAAAACAAAATATTCAATTTGATATTACAAGGCTACAAGAAGCATATAATCAAATTGTACAAACTAAAAAATTTGATGATGGAGGTGGTGTCACACATTTTGGGGCAATATCTTTAACTCAAATACCTGGCGACCCAGATTCGATTAAAGGAAATAAAGCAAGAGGAGTTTATTGGACTAAGCCTGACAAATCAGGAAAAGAGGTTTCTAGAGATGTTCAGATTGATGAAAGTGCTTATTCTGAATTTATTAAGGATTATGAAAATACATATTTTAAAGAGGTTTACGATGTTTTATCATCTAAATATAAATTAGGACGTGTAAGAATTTTGTTAAAAGAACCAAGGTCTACATTAAGTTGGCACAGAGATCCAGAACCTAGATTGCATATTCCTATAATTACTAATCCAGGTTCAATAATGGTCATAGATAACGTTGCTAAACATATGCCAGCCGATGGATCAGTTTGGATAACTAATAATACCAAATATCATAATGCTTTTAACGGTGGTGAGGAAAACAGAATTCATCTTGTTGCTTGTGTTTTAGATTATAAATTTAATTAATTTTGAAAAAAATTTTTATTTCATCAGATCATGCAGGTTTTAAATTAAAAGAGGATATAAAGAGTTATTTATCAATGAGGAACTTGGAATTTAAAGATCTTGGACCAAGTAACCAAGATAAAGTTGATTACCCCGATTATGCTCATAAAGTCGCAAAAAAAGTAAAAACTAACAAAAATAGTGTTGGTATTCTGGTATGTGGTTCAGGAACAGGTATGAATATTGTTGCAAATAAGCATAAAAATGTAAGGGCAGCCCAATGCTTTAATATAAAATCAACAAGATTATCTAGATTGCATAATGATGCAAATATCATTACATTGGGATCAAGATTATTAACTAAAAAAAACGCTTTAAATTGTGTCGGCGTTTTTTTAAAAACTAAATTTGAAGGTGGTAGGCACAAAAAAAGGGTTAAAAAAATCTAAATGTCTAGTGAAAATAATTATTTGAATGATCAATACAAAAGTTTCTTTGAAGATAGTTTGTTAAAAACTGATCCAGAATTACATAAAGCTATAAGCGATGAGTTAAGAAGACAACAACAACACATAGAATTAATTGCCTCTGAAAATATAGTTTCTCAAGCAGTATTAGAAGCCCAAGGATCGGTGTTAACAAATAAATATGCCGAAGGTTATCCAGGAAAAAGATATTATAACGGGTGTGAACATGTAGATGTTGCAGAAAATCTTGCTATTGAACGATTAAAAAAATTGTTTAATTGTAAATTTGCTAATGCTCAGCCTCACTCAGGTGCACAAGCTAATGGTGCAGTTTTTTTAGCCTTGCTTAACCCTGGTGATACTTTTCTTGGTATGAGTTTAAATTCAGGTGGTCATATAACGCATGGATTAAAAATTTCAATGTCAGGAAAATGGTTTAATGCAATTAGTTATGATGTTGATAAAGAATCTGAACTTATTGATTATGATAATGTTGAAAAATTAGCATTAGAGCATAAACCAAAACTTATTATTGCTGGTGGAAGTGCTTACTCAAGAGTAATAGATTTTAAAAGATTTAGAGAAATTGCTGATAAAGTAGGTGCATATCTTATGGTTGATATGGCTCACTTTTCAGGTTTGGTTGCAGGAAAAGGTTATCCAAATCCTTGTGATTATGCTCATGTTGTTACTTCAACAACCCATAAGGTTTTCAGAAGTGCTAGAGGTGGAATTATTTTAACAAATCATGAAGATCTTTCAAAAAAGTTTAACACTGCAGTTTTTCCAGGTTATCAAGGAGGACCATTAATGCATGTTATTGCTGCAAAGGCAGCTGGTTTTTTAGAAGCCTTACGGCCAGAGTTTAAAGATTATATACAAAATGTTTTAGCTAACGCAAAAATTTTATCAGAAACTTTAAAAAATAATGGTTTTAAAATTTACTCAGGTGGTACCGATACACATTTGATGTTGGTAGATTTAAGACCTTATGACGTTAAAGGTAATGCTGCAGCAGAAAGTTTATCAAGAGCTAATATAACTTGTAATAAAAATGGTATTCCTTTCGATACAGAAAAGCCTATGATTACATCAGGTATAAGATTAGGAACTCAAGCTGCTACAACTAGAGGATTTGGGTTAAACGAATTCAAAACAGTAGGCGAATTAATAACAAAAACAATTAAAGGTTTATCAGAAAACCCTAATGACAATAGTAAAATTGAAGAAGAAGTAAGAAATGAAGTTATAAGTTTAACTTCATCATTTCCTATATATAAAAATCTTTCTTAATGATTTGCCCCTGCGAAAAAAAAGGTGATACATCTGTTGTAGACTCACGTCCTACTGAAGATGGAACTGCTATAAGAAGAAGAAGACTTTGCGTATGTGGTGAAAGATTTACAACATTTGAGAGAATACAAATTAGAGAACTTATGGTCATCAAAAAAAACGGCAGGAAATCTGTCTTTGATAGAGATAAACTGTCAAAATCTGTTTATATAGCATTAAAAAAAAGACCGATAGATACAGAGACTGCTGAAAAATTTATTAGTAAAATTACTAGAGCTTTAGAAGAACTTGGTCAAAATGAAATTTCTACAAATACAATTGGAACAATGTTAATGGAAGGTCTGAAAGACCTAGATCCTGTTGCTTATGTGCGATTTGCGTCAGTGTATCGTAATTTTAGAGAAGAAAAAGATTTTGTACAATTCGTGGACAAACTAGATGTCTACAAAAAAAGATAAGTTTTCAATTAAAGATAAAATCTATATGGAACTTGCTTTAGATCTAGCAAGAGCCAGAGAGGGACAAACAGGCACTAATCCATCTGTTGGATGTGTAATTGTAAAAAATGATGAAATTATTTCGATTGGTCAAACTTCATTTAGTGGAAGACCACATGCAGAAACAAATGCAATCCAAAGTACCACTGAAGATCTTAATGGATCAAAAATGTATGTTACTCTAGAACCTTGCTCTCATCAAGGAGTAACACCACCATGTACGAGTTCAATTATTAGATCAAAAATTAGTGAAGTAATTTATTCAGTCATTGATGTGGATAAAAGAGTTAAGGGTAAAACATTTAATATATTAAAGTCAAAAAATATTAAAGTTAAAAAAGGATTATTAAAAGAAAAAGTAATAAATTTTTATGCTCCATATTTTTTCAATAGAAAAAAAAAGTTACCCTATGTTATTGGAAAAATTGCAATATCAAAAAATCATTTGATTTATAGTAAGTATCAAAAGAAAATTACAAGTTTAAAATCTGATAAATTTACTCATTTTTTAAGATATAAAAATGACTCAATATTGATATCATATAAAACACTAAATAAAGATAATCCAAAACTAAACTGTAGATTAAAAAATATGAAAAAATTTTCTCCAAAAAGAATTGTTTTAGATAACAAATTACAAACTAATACTAATAGCTATATATTCAAAACTGCCAATAAAGATAATACAATAATATTTTATAATGAAGCTGAAAAAGCTAAAATTTTAGAGTTTAAGAAAAAAAAAATTGAAATTATTAAGTCTAAAATTAACAAAAAAAAAAGATTTGATATAAAAGATATTTTAAAAAGACTTTATAAACTTGGATGTAGGAATATTTTAGTCGAAGGTGGCAATGAACTTACAAATAATTTTCTTAATAAAAAGTTTTTTAATTTATTTTATTTATTTATAAGTCCTAAAAAATTATCAAAATCAATAGAATTCAAAGAATTTAATGGATTAAATATTTTGAAGTATAATTATAAAAATACGCTAAGAGTCAAATCAAATTTAGGAAAAGATAAAATAATATTATATAAAAAATAACATGTTTAATGGAATAATTTATAACCAAGGAATTGTCTCTAAAATTTTAAAAAGAACTAAGGGACTAAACATTTTTATTAAAAGTAACTTTAAGTTAAATAATAGAGATATTGGTCTTTCTATTGCTTGTGACGGTGTTTGTCTCACTTTAATTTCATATAAAACTAAAATAATGGAGTTTTATCTGTCTAAAGAAACCATTGTTAGATCAAAATTTAAATATTTAAAACTCAAGGATGTTATAAATTTAGAATTACCTTTAAAATATGGAACTAAAATTTCAGGACATATTTGTCAAGGTCATGTAGATACAGTTGGTAAAGTTTCTTATATTAAAAAGATAGATAAATCATATCTCTTTGATTTTGTAATACCTAAAAAAGAAAGAAAACATTTAATAGAAAAAGCTTCAATATGTGTAAATGGTATATCTCTTACAATATCAAAAGTTTCAAAAAAAGGTTTTCAAATTTGGGTAATCCCACACACCTACAAACAAACAAATTTATCTAAACTTAAAAAAAAAAGTTTAGTAAATATAGAGATAGATATCTTATCTAAATACGTTAGAAATTATTTTAATGAAAAAAAATAATTATACACCAATAGAAAATATCATAAATATTGCCAAAAATGGAGGTATGTTCATTTTAGTTGATGATGAAAAAAGAGAGAATGAAGGAGATCTAATTATTTTAAGAAATTTAATAACTGTGTTTTAGTATTTATTAAAGATACAAATTTAAAATCAGTTACACAGACTCTCAAAGATTACAAGAATAAAGACTTTTATAAGAGAGGAAATGATAAACTAATTAGAAATTATGGTATTGGGGCACAAATAATTAAAGATTTGAAAATCAAAAATATGATATTAATTACAAAATCGCCAAAAAAAGTTATTGGTTTAGATGGATATGGTATAAAGATTACAAAACAAGAATTAATTTAATGAAGAAGAAATACTTAATTGTTATTGCAAATTATTATAAAGATATTTCAAAAGGTCTTCTTGATAATGCGTTAAAATTATTAAAAAATTCTCATTCAATTAAAATTATTGAAGTGCCAGGTGTTTTTGAAATACCTGTCACTATTGCAAAAAATATAAAAAAATATGATGCTTTTTTAGCGCTTGGATGTGTTATTAAAGGAGAAACTCCTCATTTTGACTTCATATCTCAAGCTTCAACTAACGCAATTATGGATTTATCAATAAATTATAAAAAACCAGTTGGAAATGGAATCATTACTTGCCTCAATATGAGGCAAGCATTAGCTAGAAAAAAAAAAGGAGCTGAAGCTGCAAAAGCGGTAATTTCTGTCATATCTCAAAAATGAGAACTCATTTTAATCCAAAGAATAATCCTAGAGTAATTATTATTCAAAAGTTATATGGTAAATTTTATAATGAAGATAATGAATTAGAATTTCCCAAACATAGATTTAAAAAATTTATAAAAGATATAGTTATAGGAACAATTGAAAGAAATGAATTAATTATAACAGAATTACACACTAAATTAGGTAATGATTTTGTTTTTGACAATCTTGATAAAGTTTTTCAAATAATTCTCAAAGCTGCAACATATGAATTTCTGTATAAACCAAATGTATCTCTTAATATAATTATTAAAGAATATCTAAATTCTTCAAACTTTTTTTTAGAAGATAGTCAAACTAAATATTTAAATGCTTTATTAGATAATGTTGGTAAAAAATTAAGATCTAACAATGCAAGAATTTGATCTAATAAAAAAATATTTTTCAAAAATATCTTACAAACATGCACTTAGCTTAAATGATGATGTTTTTTTTGATAAGAAGAAAGGTTTAGTAATTTCGATTGATACTTATAATCTTGGGTATCATTTTTTAAATTTTAAAAAACCTGGGCTTGTGATAAAAAAGATTATTAGATCTTCTATCTCAGATTTAATATGTAAAGGTGTTGAACCAAAGTTTTATTTTATCTCTGGATCAGGTAATAAAAATTCTTTTTCAAGTAAAAACTTATTTAAAATATCAGAATCTTTAAAACAAGAACAAAGAAAATATGGTATTTCATTATGTGGTGGTGATACTACATTTTCAAATGCATTAAGTTTTTCAGTAACTTCTGTTGGTTATTCAAAGAAAATTATTTATAGAAATAATGTAAAGCCTAATGATAATATCTATGTGACTGGTAATTTGGGCGATAGCTTTATTGGACTTCAAATTTTAAAAAAAAAAATCACTTTTAATAAAAAGATTAATAATTATTTTATTAAAAAATATTATCAGCCTGATATTCAGATTTCTTTAACAAAAAAATTATTAAGTTTTGCTAATTCTTCAATTGATATATCGGATGGTCTTATTGCAGACCTAGATAAATTAATAAATAATCAATGTTATTCATATCGAATTGATATTGAAAAAGTTCCAACATCAAATTATTTATCAACGATAATTCAAAATTATAAGTTAAAAAAATCTAAAATAATTTCAAATGGAGATGATTATCAGATCTTATTTACAGCAAGTCCTAATAAATCAAGAATCATCGAGAAAACTTCTTCAATTTGTGGTGTAAAGATTACTAAAATTGGTAAAATTATCTCAGGTAATAAAAAAGCCTCAGTAATTGATCAAAAAGGTAAGAAAATACTGTTTAAAAATAAAGGATATTTTCATCAATTTTAAAAGTTAATTATTGTCTTTTTTAGCTTTTTTTGTATTGTCCGGGCTTAAAAATTTAACAACCAATAACCTTAAGGTTTATATGAGCAGTACAATAGAAACAATATTATTATACACAATTGCAGCAGGTTTTTTATCTATAGTTTATGGATTTTTTACAGGAAAAAATATTTTAAATCAAAGTGCAGGTAATTCCAAAATGCAAGAAATTGCATCTGCTATTCAAATTGGTGCAAAAGCTTATTTAGCTAGACAGTACAAAACGATTGCAATTGTTGGTGTCGTAGTGTTAGTAATAGTTAGCGTTGCTTTCAGTCCTTTAGTAGGTTTAGGTTATTTCATAGGCGCAGCATTATCTGGAATAGCGGGTTATGTTGGTATGTTAGTTTCTGTTGAAGCCAATGTAAGAACAGCTGAAGCTTCTAGAAAAGGTTTATCTCAAGGATTATCTGTTGCGTTTAAATCTGGTGCAGTAACTGGAATGTTAGTTGCAGGCTTGGCGTTATTATCCATTGCTGTTTATTATTATGTCTTATTAAAAATTGATGTTGATGAAAGAGAAATTGTAAATGCACTAGTTGCCTTAGGTTTTGGAGCATCTTTAATTTCTATTTTTGCAAGATTAGGAGGAGGGATATTTACTAAAGGTGCCGACGTAGGTGCTGATTTAGTTGGTAAAGTTGAGGCAGGTATACCTGAAGATGATCCCAGAAATCCTGCAGTAATTGCAGATAATGTAGGCGATAACGTTGGAGATTGTGCAGGAATGGCTGCTGATTTATTTGAAACTTATGCAGTAACAATTGTTGCAACAATGGTTTTATCATCAATATTTTTTTATGGCGATCTAAATATGATGATATACCCATTAACAATTGGTGGAGCTTGTATCTTAACATCTATAGTTGGAACTTTTTTTGTAAAACTTGGAAACGATAAAAACGTAATGAATGCTTTGTATAAAGGCTTCATAGTTTCTGCATTAACT
>CACGET010000002.1 GCA_902572155.1 uncultured Pelagibacteraceae bacterium
CTTCTACATGTGCATCAGGTAACCAAGTATGTACTGGCCACATTGGCGTTTTAACAGCAAAAGAACTAAAAAAGGCAAGCCATAATAAATTTTGGTATTTTGCATCAATGCCTAACTCGTAAAGTTTAATCACATCTGTAGTACCTGATATCCAATAAATAGATATTATAGCAATTAACATCAAAACGGATCCAAGCAAAGTGTATAAAAAAAATTTGAATGCTGAGTAAACTCTTTTTGGACCTCCCCAAATACCAATTATTAAAAACATTGGAATTAAACCAGCTTCAAAGAATAGATAAAAAACGACCAAATCAAGGGAACAGAAAACTCCAATCATAAAACTTTCCATAATTAATATAGCAATTAGAAAATCTCTTAATCTATTTTTAATAGTATTATTCACAGAAATAATACAAAGAGGTGTTATAAAGGTAGTTAATAATATAAATAATATTGAAATACCATCTACTCCAACTTTGTAATTAATAAAATCTTTTATCCAATTTCTTTCTTCTACAAATTGAAAGGAGGAAGTTGTTGGGTCAAAAGATATCCATAGATAAATTGAAATTAAAAAATTTACAATTGTGGTAAATAAAGCGACATACTTTGCAGTTAAATTATTTCCATCTTTGTCTTTAGTAAAAAATAAAAAAAGTGCTCCAACTATTGGTAATAATATTAAAGATGATAATATTGGAAAATTCATTACCTAACTATTAAAAAGGTTAAAAAAGCTGAAAAACCCACAAGCATTATAAATGCATATTGATAAATGAAGCCACTTTGAAATTTATTTGCTTTTATAGAACATTTTTTTATAAAAGAAGAAATCCCATCTGGACCAAAACCATCAATTATTGTGCCGTCAAAAAATTTCCATAAAAATAAACCTAAACGTTTAGAAGATTTAATAAATAAAACTTCGTATAGTTCATCAAAGTACCATTTATTTACTAAAAAATTATATAAAGGTTTGTTTATTGACACTATACTTTTTGGAATTTCTTTATTCTTAACAAATAGATAATGGGCAATTGGAATTGAAATTAATACTAGACACGGTGTTAAAAGTAAAAACCATATAGGTGGATGATCAGTACTTAAAGGTTTTAAAAACATTATAGACTCTGACCAAAAATAATTTTCACCTCCATGACCTATAAAAAGTCCTTTAAATAAAAAACCAGCAAACACTGCACCAATGGAAAGAATAAATAGTGGAATTAGCATTACTAATGGTGACTCGTGAGTTTCTTCTATTTTTATATTTTGGTTGTTATAATCTCCATGGAAAGTTTTAAAAATTAATCTCCAGGAATATATTGATGTCATAAATGCTGTTAATATTCCTATGCCAGCTGCGTAATAGCCCGTTGTGTTTCCTTTCAAGTAAGCAAATTCTATAATTGCGTCTTTTGAGTAAAAACCTGATAAGAAAGGAAAACCAGTTAATGCTAGTGTGCCAATGATCATTAAAGCATAAGTGTAAGGCAATTTTTTCCAAACACCGCCCATTTTATTAATATCTTGCTCCTCTTTAAAAGCATGGATGACAGAGCCAGATCCTAAAAAGAGTAAAGCTTTGAAAAAAGCATGAGTGAATAAATGAAACATTGCAACGTTGTAAGCGCCAACCCCGGCTGCAAAAAACATGTATCCTAATTGGCTACATGTAGAATATGCAATAATTTTTTTGATGTCAGTTTGAACTAAAGCTACTGTTGCTGCAAAAAAAGCTGTGGTCATACCAACAATAGTTATTAAATTTAGTATTAACGGTGAGTATTCATAAATATGCGAACATCTTACTACTAAAAATACTCCTGCAGTTACCATAGTAGCTGCGTGTATTAATGCAGAAACTGGAGTTGGACCTTCCATTGCATCTGGTAACCAGGTATGTAATAAAATTTGAGCTGATTTACCCATTGCACCTATAAATAAAAGTAAGCAAATCAAGTCTATTGCTTTAATTTTGAGTCCAAGAAATAATAAATTTTTATCAATGACGGTTGGTATTTGTTCAAAAACTTCGGAGTAATTTACTGTACCAAATAAATAAAATATTAAAAAAATTCCTAAAGCAAATCCAAAATCTCCAACTCTGTTTACAACAAATGCTTTAATCGCTGCGGCATTGGCACTTTCTTTTTTAAACCAAAAACCAATTAAAAAATACGAACATAGACCTACTCCTTCCCATCCAAAAAATAATTGAACAAAATTATCTGAAGTTACAAGCATTAACATTGCAAATGTAAATAAAGATAAATAAGCCATGAATCTTTGTTTATGCGGATCATGGGACATGTAACCAATTGAATAAATATGGACTAAAGAAGATACAGAAGTAACCACAACCAACATTACAGCTGATAAAGGATCGATTAACATTGACCAATTTACATCTAGTGATCCAGAGTTGATCCATGTTGCGATTACTATATTTTCCTCATATTGATTTATAATTACTTGATATAAAACAAAAATTGATAGCAATGCAGAAATTGAAACTAAAGCACTTGTTACTATTTCTGAATTTCTATCACCAATAAATTTACCAAAGAAGCCTGATATTATTGATGCGATTAATGGAAGGAATATAATTAAAAGTTCCATCCCTATCCTTTCAGCTCATCTATTTCTTCAACTCTAATAGTTCCAGAATTTCGATAATAAACTACAATAATTGCAAGTCCGATAGCAGCTTCAGCAGCAGCTACTGTTAAAATAAATAATGTAAAAACCTGACCAGTTAAATCTCCTAAAAATATTGAAAAAGAAACTAAATTAATATTAACAGCTAACAATATCAACTCGATACTCATTAATATAACAATGATATTTTTTCTATTTAAAAATATTCCGATAATTCCAATTGAAAATATAATTGCACCTAATGTTAAATAATGTCCTAGACCTATTTCAGTCATCAATCTTAACTCCTTTATTGGACTCGACTTTTAGAACACTTACACCATCAGATCTCTCTCTAGAAATTTGCTTTATATAACTTTGTGTTTTGACACCTTCTCTTTTTCTAAAAGTGAGAACAATTGCACCAATCATTGCAACTAACAAAATCATTCCACTGATTTGAAATACATGAATGTAATCTGTGTATAAAACCTGTCCCAAAGAATGAGTGTTACTAATTTTAATACTTTCTATGGAGTTATTTATATCAAACAAGTCAGGTTTAAATTTCCAACCACCTATAACAATAATTAACTCAACAAATATAACAGTACCAATAATTAAGCCTACTGGAATATGTTTTGAACTATCTTCAGATGAAAACCATTGATTTTTTTGCTGAGCAACATTTAACATCATTACAACAAATAAAAATAAAACTGCTACTGCGCCAACATAAACAATTAGCATTATCATTCCTAAAAATTCTGCTCCAATCATTATAAAGAGACACGAAATGCTTATAAAATCTAAGATTAGAAAGAAAACAGAGTGAACTGTGTTTTTTGAAGCAGTAACCATTATAGCTGAAACAATAGCTATTATTGAAAACGTATAAAAAAATATAGAGTGTGCAATCATTTTTATCTATGAGAACTATCAGCTTTAATATTAGCCTCTAAAATATTTTCCCATCTATCACCATTATCTAAAAGTTTTTCCTTGGTGTAATAAAGTTCTTCTCTTGTTTCGGTTGAAAATTCGAAATTTGGACCCTGAACAATTGCATCAACTGGACAAGATTCTTCACACAAACCACAATAAATACATTTCATCATGTCAATGTCGTAACGAGTGGTTTTTCTACTTCCATCCTTTCTTTCAGAGGATTCAATGGTTATCGCTTGAGCAGGACAAACAGCTTCACACAATTTGCATGCGATGCATCTCTCTTCACCATTTGAATATCTTCTTAAAGCATGTTCGCCTCTAAAGCGTGGGCTTATTTTACCCTTTTCAAACGGATAATTAATTGTTTTTTTTGATTTAAAGATTTCTTTAATTGCCATGTATAGACCACTAGCAAAATCTGTCATAAATATTGTTTTACAAAATCTTGATATTTTCATGATTAATTCACTGGTAAAAGATTAAAATAAAATAAAAAACTAGCTGTCAATACAACCCATATTAAAGAAATTGGAAGGAATACTTTCCAACCTAATCTCATCAATTGATCATACCTGTACCTTGGAACAATAGCTTTTACTAAAGCGAAAAGGAAAAATAATAATAATATCTTTAGTATTAACCAAACAGGACCTGGAACTAAAGTAAAAGGATAAATTTCAAGAGGAGATAACCAGCCTCCTAAAAATAATACTGAACCAATCGCACACATTAAAAGAATATTTGCATATTCACCAAGCCAAAACATAGCATACATCATGCCAGAATATTCTGTTTGATATCCAGCTACCAATTCAGCTTCTGCTTCTGGTAGATCGAATGGTGGTCTATTTGTTTCAGCTAATGCTGAAATAAAAAAAATAATAAACATTGGGAACAGAGGAATAACAAACCATAAGTCTTGCTGAGCTATTACAATATCATTTAAATTAAGTGACCCAACACACAGTAAAACATTTATAATTATTACTCCAATAGATACCTCATAGGAAACCATTTGAGCTGCAGATCTAATTGCTCCTAAAAATGGATATTTAGAATTTGATGCCCAACCACCCATTATAATTCCATAAACACCAAGAGATGAAACAGCAAATAAATAAAGAATTCCAACATTGATATCAGCCAATACCTGAGTTGCACTAAATGGTATTACGGCCCAAGCAATTAATGCAAGAGTCATTGTTACAATAGGTGCAAGGATAAAAATTACTTTATTTGCACTTGATGGGATGATAATTTCCTTAAATACATATTTTAATGCATCAGCAATAGTTTGTAACAATCCAAAAGGTCCTACAACATTAGGTCCTTGTCTTTTTTGAACAAAAGCCCAAACTCTTCTATCAAGCCAGACAATCATGGCAACAGAAACCAGAACAGGAACAAGTAAAAAAATAATTTTGTAAACTTCATCAAAAAAAATACTTAAATATTCCATTTAACCTTCTGTTCCAGTCGACTTAAGGTTTAATTTAGAGTTGTTACACTCAATCATAGTTTTTGAAGATTTAGCAATAACATTTGAAAAATAATAATCTTTTAATTGAATATTTAATTTTTCATTTTGAAAATTTAGAGTTTCTATTTCTTTATAATCTAAATTTTTGTTTTCTTGTTGAAGTTTTATATAATTAAACATGCTACTTTCTAATTCCTCTTTATCATTAAATAATTTTCGATTATTCATGATTTCGGCTAATTCATTAATAATTTGCCAGTCTTCTTTGGCTTCACCTGGAGGGTAAGATGCTTTATATGCTTTTTGTATTTTCCCCTCTAAATTTGTAAAATATCCATCCTGTTCAGTAAAAGCCGATCCTGGTAAAATAATATCTGCTATCTCTGCACCCTTATCTCCATGACTACCTTGATAAATTATAAATTCATCTTTTTTATTAAATTCTAAGTTATCTTGTCCTGCTAGATAAACAATTTCAAATTTATTTGATTTTAATTCTTCCAATAAATTAATTCTATTATTTAATATTCCTAAATCAAAATTACCAACTGTTGATGCATCACAAGATAAAATATTTAAAGGATTCCAGTTCTCAGTGAATTTATTATTTTTTTTTAAAAAATTTTTAATTAAATCAAATAAATATTTTGCTGAATTTAATTTTAATAATGACTCGCCTAACACAATCATTGGATTATTTGCCATAATAATATCTTTAGATATTTCATTAGAGCCCTCAAAAATATTTTTTATTAATTGAGTTTGGCCATCTAAATTTTCATAAGGATAGGTTAAATCACCAACATCGTTTAATGAGATTACTTTTGTTTTATTATTTACATAAGCTTTTCGAATTCTTGCATTTAAGATTGTGGCTTCATATCTTGGATTTGTACCAATTAAAAATATCAAATCTGAGTCTTCAATTCCATTTATAGAAGAATTAAATATATAATTCTCTCTTTCAGAGTTATCTACAAATCTATTATCTGATCTTGAGTCGTAATTATTATTATTTAAAGTTCGATCAAAAAATTCTTTAAAGATATATCCTGTTTCCATATTGGTTAAGTCACCAACAAAACCACAAATCTTATCCTTATGTGTGTTTTCAAATTTAGATTTAATAATTTTAAACACTTCATTCCATGAAGCTTTTTCAAATTTATCATTATATTTTATATAAGGTGTATCTAATCTTTGATTTAATAGGCCATCACATGCATATCTTGTCTTGTCTGAAATCCATTCTTCATTAATGTCCTCATTAATCAATGGTAAAACTCTTTTGACTTCCCATTCATATGTATCTACTCTCACATTTGATCCAACTGCATCCATTACATCAATTGTCTCTGTTTTTTTTAATTCCCAAGGTCTTGCCTCAAATACATAAGGTTTAGATGTTAAAGCTCCTACTGGACAAAGATCTATTACATTTGCAGATAATTCAGATTGCATAGCTTCTTCTAAGTATGTTGTTATTTGCATATCTTCACCTCTACCGATTGCACCAATTTCAGAAACTCCGGCGATTTCAGTCGCAAATCTTACGCATCTAGTACAATGAATACATCTTGTCATTTGAGTTTTTATTAATGGCCCCATATATTTTTCTGGAACAGCTCGTTTATTTTCTTTAAATCTAGATTTATCTACGCCATAAAACATAGATTGATCTTGAAGATCACATTCACCACCTTGGTCGCATACTGGACAATCTAAAGGGTGATTAGCTAATAAAAACTCCATTACTCCCTTTCTTGCTTTTTCAACAAAAGGTGTGTTGGTTTTAATATTCATTCCTTCAGCAGCTGGCATTGCACAAGATGCAACAGGTTTAGGAGATTTTTCCATCTCAACCAAACACATTCTGCAGTTACCTGCTATAGATAGTTTTTCATGGTAACAAAACCGTGGAATTTCAACCCCTGCTTTTTCGCAAGCTTGTAAAACTGTCAAACCCTCATCTATCTCCACTTCTATATCATTAACTTTTAATTTAGGCATTTTTTTTATCTAATAAATGTTGATCAACTAAATAAGGAATATTATTTTTTTTCTGAACAATAGGATCTAAATTATTTCTTTCCTCAATTTCTTTTTTAAAATGTCTTAACAATCCCTGAACAGGCCATGATGATCCTTCACCAAATGCACAGATAGTATGACCGGCTATTTGGTTTGTTACATCACCTAACATATCTACTTCGTCTTTGGTAGCTTCTCCTTTTGCCATTCTTTCTAGCATTCTCCACATCCATCCAGAACCTTCTCTACATGGTGTACATTGACCACAGCTTTCATGTTTATAAAATCTTGCTATCCTTGCCATACATTTAATAATGTCTTGATCTTTATTAATTACAACAATTCCTGCAGTTCCTAATCCACTTTTTTCAGCCATTAATGAGTCAAAATCCATGGTTAACGTCTCACATTTTTCTTTTGGTATTAAAGGCATTGATGAACCACCCGGAATAACAGCTTGTAAATTTTCCCATCCACCAATTACACCTCCAGCATGGACTTCAATTAATTCTTTTAAAGGTATATTCATCTCTTCTTCAACGTTGCATGGATTATTAACATTACCTGATATACAAAAAATTTTTGTACCAGTGTTTTTTTCTCTCCCTAAAGAAGAAAACCATTTTCCACCTTTTCTAAGAATTGTTGGAACTACAGCTATTGTTTCAACATTATTTATAATTGTTGGACATCCATAAAGTCCTATTAATGCTGGGAATGGTGGTTTTAATCTTGGCTGACCTTTTTTACCTTCTATACTTTCTAATAAAGCTGTTTCTTCACCACATATGTAAGCTCCTGCACCATAGTGTATAAAAATGTCTAAATCCCAACCTGTGCCAGCCGAATTTTTACCTATTAAATTTTTTTCATAAGCCTCATCAATGGCTGCTTGAAGTTTTTGACCCTCAATAAAATATTCACCTCTTATGTAAATATAGCACACATGAGCTTGAACAGCATAGGAAGCTATAAGACAACCTTCAATTAGTTTGTGAGGTTCAAATCTAAGAATATCTCTATCTTTGCATGTACCTGGTTCAGATTCATCTGCATTAATCACTAAATAATGTGGCCTAGATCCAACTTCCTTAGGGGCAAAAGACCACTTTAAACCTGTAGGGAATCCTGCTCCCCCTCTACCTCTTAACTGAGAATCTTTTACTTCATTAATAATCCAATCTCTTCCTTTTGCTATCAAATCCGAAGTATTTACCCAGTCACCTCTTGTTTGAGCAGATTTAACATCTGAACCCATATCATTGTATAAATTTTTAAATATTCTATCTTGATCTTTAAGCATTTTTTACGTCCATGAGTGTTTTTCTATTATTTTCTGGCTCAGTATTTAATCGACCTCGATATGAGCCTGGTTTAGGAGTTTCACCTTTTAAAATTTTTTCAAATATTTCTATTGTCTTTTCCTTATCTAAATCTTCATAGTAATCATCATTAATTTGCAACATAGGAGCGTTCACACATGCACCTAAACATTCTACCTCCATCCAAGAACAACTATTATCATTTGATAACACATTTTCGTTTTCAGAAATTTTTTCTTTACAAGCTTCAACTAATTTATTAGCACCTCTAATCATACAGGGAGTAGTAGTACAAACCTGGATAAAATACTTTCCTACTGGTGATAAGTTATACATAGAATAAAAAGTTGCTACCTCATAAACTTTTATGTAAGGCATATCTAATAACTTTGCGATATATTTCATGGCTGCTAAAGGAATCCAGTTATCATTCTGTTTTTGAGCAATATAGAGTAAAGCCATCACAGCACTTTGTTGTTTACCTTTAGGATATTTTGAAACTATTTTGTTTGCTTCTTCCATTGAGGGAGAACTAAACTCAAAAGTTTCTGGTTGATTTTTTGCAGGTCTTTTTAAACTCATCTGTCTACCTCTCCAAAAACTATATCTAAAGAACCTAATACTGCTGGTACATCAGCTAGCATATGTCCTTTGATAAGATAATCCATTGACTGAAGATGTGAAAATCCAGGAGCTCTAATTTTACATTTGTATGGTTTATTCGATCCATCTGAAATTAGGTAAACACCAAACTCTCCTTTTGGAGCTTCAACAGCTGTATAGATTTCATCCTTGGGAACTCGATAACCTTCTGTAAAAAGTTTAAAATGATGAATAAGAGCTTCCATTGATTGTTTAATTTCTTTTTTAGATGGTGGGCTTATTTTACCATCTAATGATTTAATTGGGCCCTTCTCCATTTTTGCAAGACACTGTTTAATTATTGAAACGCTTTCTTTCATTTCTTCTATTCTGCACAAGTATCTATCATAACAGTCTCCATTTTTTCCAACTGGAATTTTAAAATCTAATTGTTCATAACAATCGTATGGTTGAGATTTTCTTAAATCCCATGGAACGCCTGATCCTCTAATCATTACGCCTGAAAAAGAATAGTCTAAGGCGTCTTCTTTTGTAACAACTCCAATATCTACATTTCTTTGTTTGAAAATTCTGTTCTCGGTTAATAAGCTTTCTAAATCGTTAATTATTTTTGGAAATGTCTCACAAAATTCAGCTATATCTTCCTCCAAACCTTGTGGTAGATCTTGATGAACTCCTCCAGCTCTAAAATAATTAGCATGAAGTCTTGAACCAGAAACTCTTTCATAAAATCCCATTAACTTTTCTCTTTCCTCAAATCCCCAAAGCGTGGGAGTTAAAGCTCCAACATCCATAGCTTGAGTAGTGACATTTAAAATATGACTTAAAATTCGGCCAATCTCACAAAAAATCACTCTTATATATTTTGCCCTGATTGGTACATCTAATTCAAGAACCCTCTCTATTGCTAAAGCAAAAGCATGCTCTTGATTCATTGGAGCGACATAATCTAATCGATCAAAGTAAGGAACTGCTTGCATATACGTTTTACTTTCAATTAATTTTTCCGTACCTCTATGTAATAGTCCAATGTGTGGATCTGCTTTCTCTACAACTTCACCATCAAGTTCTAAAATTAGTCTTAATACTCCGTGTGCTGCGGGGTGTTGGGGTCCAAAATTTAAATTTAGGTTTTTAATTTTTTTTGTCATTACTGTCTAATTCCTCTTTAATATATTTAGTACCTACCCATGGACTCTCATAATCAAAATTTCTATAGTTCTGCTCAAGCTTTACAGGTTCGTTTATTACTTTTTTTAGATCTTCGCTGTACCTAACTTCAGTATGTCCAGTTAATGGAAAATCCTTTCTAAGAGGATGGCCTTCAAATCCATAATCAGTAAGTATTCTTCTCAAATCTGGATGATCTTTAAAAGAAACACCATACATATCAAAAACTTCTCTTTCCATCCAGTTAGCAGCAGGAAAAATACTTGTTACTGATGGTATTATTTCATTTTCAGCAATAGAATATTTTAATATTATTCTTTGGTTATATTCATGACTCAAAAACAAATAAACAATTTGAAATCTTGGGTTATTTTCAGGATAGTCAATTACTGTAATATCAATAAGTTGTCTAAATTTTGTATCTGAATTTGTTTTTAAAAACAAAATTACATCAATAAGATCATCTTTGTCTGTTTCAAGATAAACTTGATTATGCTTAATCTCGCTTTTATTAATTTTAGTTGTTAATTCAGAATTAATTTTTTTTTCTAAATCTATTAAATTGTTCATGATTACCTTGTAATTGAACCTTTGTTTCTAATTTTTTTTTGAAGTTGCAAAATTCCATATAATAAAGCCTCTGCTGAAGGGGGGCATCCAGGAACATAAATATCAACAGGAACTATTCTATCGCAACCTCTAACTACAGAATATGAATAATGATAATAACCACCTCCATTAGCACAACTTCCCATAGAAATTACATATCTTGGTTCTGGCATTTGGTCATAAACTTTTCTCAAAGCTGGGGCCATTTTATTTGTTAAAGTACCTGCTACAATCATTACATCAGATTGTCTCGGGGAAGCTCGAGGTGCAGCACCAAATCTTTCAAGATCATATCTTGGCATTGATGTTTGCATCATTTCAACAGCACAACATGCCAGACCAAATGTCATCCAGTGTAAAGATCCTGATCTAGACCAATTTATTAAATTGTCTAAAGAAGTTGTTATGAACCCATTTTTACTGAAGTCATCAGCAAGTTGTTTAAATTCATCAGGAACTTGATCTATTTTACTATTCATTTTTATTTTATTTTATTCCCAGTCTAAAGCACCTTTTTTCCATTCATAAATAAAGCCAACTGTTAATATGAATAAAAAAATCATCATTGAAGAGAATCCTAAAATACCAATATTTCCCAACGATATTGCCCAGGGAAATAAAAATGCTATTTCTAAATCAAAGATTATAAATAAGATTGCAACTAAATAAAATCTTACATCAAATTCCATTCTTGAGTCTTCAAAAGGTTCAAAACCGCATTCATAAGCAGATAATTTTTCTGGGTCAGGTTTTTTTGGAGACAAAATAAAATTAACTATGACAAAAGCACAACTTAAGCCTAATGCAATAATTAGAAATATTATTATTGGCAAATAATCTTTTAAAAATTCGGATAACATGTGAGTCTATATAGCAAGTTTTATAGCATGTTGAAGAGGATAAAAGTCACATTTTTAACAGATATTGATAAGGATTATCAATAAATAACAGAAAAAAGTGGCGGGAGTGAAGGGACTCGAACCCTCGACCTATCGCGTGACAGGCGATCGCTCTAACCAACTGAGCTACACCCCCACTTATGTTTTTTTGGTGGGCAGTAAAGGACTCGAACCTTTGACCCCCTCGGTGTAAACGAGATGCTCTACCAACTGAGCTAACCGCCCAAAACATGGCTACTAATACATCAACGTTTAGATAAAGTAAATTAATTATTATTGAATGCTAGCTTGAGATTTTTCATCTTTTTTTGATATATCTACCTCAACCCATTCTGTTTTTTTTAATTCTTTAGTTAAAGCTATCTTAAGAACTTGGTCAGCATGTTCAACTACAGTGATTTTAATATCATCAATAATTTTTTTAGGCATATCAACAAGATCTTTTTCATTTTCTTTAGGTATTAATACCTCTTTAATACCTGCTCTATGAGCAGCTAATAATTTTTCTTTTAAACCACCTATAGGTAAAACTTGTCCTGTTAAAGTTACCTCTCCTGTCATAGCTACATCTCTTCTTACAGGTATATTTGTTATAGATGAAACTATAGATGTTACCATTCCAATACCAGCTGAAGGTCCATCTTTTGGAGTTGCTCCTTCTGGAACATGAATATGAAAATCTTTTTTTTCGAATAAAGGAGGAATAATTCCATACTCTAAACATTTGGATCTAACAAAAGATTTTGCTGCTTTAATTGATTCTTGCATTACATCTCCAAGTTTTCCTGTAATTTGCATTCTTCCTTTTCCAGGCATTGTTACAGTTTCAATTTTTAATATTTCCCCTCCATATTCAGTCCAGGCCAATCCAGTTACAACTCCAACTCTATTTTCAGCCTCTAATTCACCAGACTTAAATTTAGCAACTCCAAGAAAGTCATGTAGGTTTTTATTGTTAATATTAACCTCTTTTTCTTCTCCAGAAACAATTTTTTTAACAACCTTTCTAGCTAGCTTGGATATTTCTCTTTCTAAATTTCTAACACCAGACTCTTTTGTGTAACCTCTAATAACTTCTTTGATAATGTCCTCGTCTAATTTCATTTCTTTTTCTTTAACACCGTTATCTTTGATTTGTTTTGGTAATAAATATTTATTAGCAATACTGATTTTTTCATCCTCTGTATAACCAGCCAATCTAATTACCTCCATTCTGTCTAGAAGTGGTGGTAGAATATTAAGTGTATTCGCAGTTGTAACAAACATTACATCTGATAAGTCGTAATCAACCTCTAAATAATGATCATTAAATGTTGTATTTTGCTCAGGGTCTAAAGCTTCTAAAAGAGCTGAAGAAGGATCACCTCGATAATCATTTCCTATTTTATCAATTTCATCTAATAAAATTAATGGATTTTTAGTTCCAGCTTTTTTCATCATTTGAATAATTTTACCAGGTAAAGAGCCAATGTAAGTTCTTCTATGTCCTCTAATTTCAGCTTCATCTCTCATACCGCCTACTGACATTCTTACAAATTCTCTATTAGTTGCTTTTGCAATAGATTTTCCTAAAGATGTTTTTCCTACTCCAGGAGGACCTACTAAACATAATATTGGACCTTTAATTTTTTCCATTCTTTTTTGAACAGCAAGAAATTCGACTATTCTCTCTTTTACTTTTTCCAATCCAAAATGATCTTTATCTAGAATGTTTAGTGCTTTAGTTAAATCTATATCCATTTCACTTTTTTTATGCCATGGAAGTTCTGTCATCCAGTCTAAATAATTTCTGACCACAGTAGCTTCTGCGGACATTGGACTCATATTTTTAAGTTTTTTAAGTTCTTGAAGACATTTCTTTTCAACTTCTTTTGGCATTTTAGCTTTAGTAATAGCTTTATTAAGATTTGTATTTTCGTCTTTACCATCTTCGATTTCGCCAAGCTCTTTTTGAATGGCTTTTAATTGCTCATTTAAATAATATTCTCGCTGGGTTTTTTCCATTTGAGTTTTAACCCTACCCCTTATTCTTTTTTCAACACCAATTATACTTGTCTCATTTTCCATTATTTTGATAATGGCATTCAATCTTTTCTTTACATCTACTGTTTCAAAAATTTGCTGTTTTTCAGAAATTGTTGCAGATATGTGTGAAGCTATATTATCTGCAATTTGAGATGGGTCTTTTAATTGTTTTATTGTATTTATCGTTTCATTAGATATTTTTTTATTAATTGAAGTTAATTTTTCTAATCTTCTTAATGCAGTGCTCGCTAATGGAAATAAATCTTCATCTTTAGAAAAGATATCATTATAAATTGAATAATCACATGTTATGAATTTTTCATTATCGATAAAATCTAAAATTTTTACCCTCTTAGTGCCTTCTACCAACACTTTAACTGTTCCATCTGGTAATTTTAAAAGTTGTAAAATATTACCCTCACAACCATACATGAAAATATCAGTTTTCTTAGGGTCATCAATCTCTGAATTTTTTTGAGTAACTAATATTATTTTTTTATCTTTTTTCATCACTTCATTCAAAGCTGAAATAGACTTATCTCTACCTACAAATAAAGGTATTACCATACTTGGAAAAACCACTATGTCTCTAAGGGGTAATAACGGTAATGAAAATTTTACATCCATTAGGTTAATATGGATATTATATCTTATATTGCAATAGTAATTTATTACTTATTAAGGATATTAAGCCGCTGATGTATTTTTTGATTTTGATTTACTGTCACTTTTTGAATGAACTAATATAGGTTGGGATTGTCCTTTTGCAGCACTAGCGTCAACTATTACCTCTTCTATATTTTCTTGACTTGGTAGATCATACATAGTTTTTAATAAAATATTTTCCAATATACTTCTCAATCCTCTAGCACCTGTTTTTTTCTTTATCGCTTTTTGTGCAATTTCTTTTAATGCGTTATCTTTAAAAGTTAATCTTGCACCATCTAATTTGAACAGTTCTTGATACTGTTTAGTTAATGAATTTTTCGGTTCTTGTAATATTTTTATCAATGATTTTTCATCTAAATCTTCAAGGGTAGCTATCATTGGTAATCTACCTATAAATTCTGGAATTAATCCAAATTTCAATAAATCTTCGGGCTCTAAAGTTTTCATCCATTCACCAGTTTTTTTATCTTGTGTATTTTTGACATCTGCACCAAAACCTATAGAAGTTCCTTTATCTCTTTGGGATATAATCTTATCAAGTCCTGCAAAAGCACCTCCACAAATAAATAAAATATTAGTTGTATCAACCTGTAAAAATTCTTGTTGCGGATGTTTTCTTCCACCTTGAGGAGGAACACTTGCAACCGTACCTTCCATAATTTTTAATAAAGCTTGTTGTACTCCTTCACCTGAAACATCTCTTGTAATAGATGGGTTTTCTGATTTTCTACTTATTTTGTCAACCTCATCAATATAAACAATACCTCTTTGCGCTTTTTCAACATTATAATCGGAAGCTTGTAATAACTTTAAAATTATATTTTCAACATCTTCACCTACGTAACCAGCCTCAGTTAAAGTTGTGGCATCTGCCATTGTAAATGGAACGTCCAATATTCTTGCAAGAGTTTGTGCTAACAAAGTTTTACCACAACCTGTAGGTCCAACTAAAAGTATATTTGATTTAGCTAATTCTACATTTTTACTAGTTTTACTCTCATAATTTAATCTTTTATAATGATTATGAACAGCTACAGATAAAACTTTTTTTGCATGTGGTTGTCCAATTACATAATCATCCAAAACTGAACAAATTTCCTTTGGTGAAGGAAGTCCATCTTGATGTTTTACAAAAGTATCTTTACTTTCCTCTTTAATAATATCCATACATAACTCAACGCACTCATCACAAATAAATACAGTTGGGCCTGCAATTAATTTTCTAACTTCGTGCTGACTTTTCCCACAGAAGGAGCAGTAAAGAATATTTTTGTTATTTGTTGTCATAAAAAATTTTTAGCGAATCAATGATAGTATATTAATATAAATGAGACCCACTTATCAAGGAGCGATTATCATATATGCAATATATAGTATGTTAGGATCTTTTTTCTACAACTTCATCAATTAAACCGAAGTCTTTAGCAATTTCTGCTGTCATAAAATTATCTCTTTCTAGTGCAGATTTAACTTCTTCAACAGTTTTGCCAGTATGTTTTGAATAAATTTCATTTAATCTTTTTTTAAGTGATAATACTTCATTCGCATGAATTTCTATGTCTGTTACCTGGCCTTGAAAGCCGGCTGAAGGCTGATGAACCATAATTCTTGAATTAGGTAACGAAAATCTTTTTCCTTTAGTGCCTGCTGACAACAAAAATGATCCCATAGATGCTGCTTGGCCTATACATAATGTGGAAATATCAGGTTTGACATATTGCATTGTATCATAAATACCAAGACCGGCCGTTACTAGTCCACCAGGACTATTTATATATAAATAAATTTCTTTCTTGGGATCTTCTGCTTCAAGAAACAATAATTGAGCAGTAACTAAAGATGCAACACTATCATTAATTTGACCAGTTAAAAAAATTATTCTTTCTTTTAAAAGTCTAGAATAAATATCATAAGCTCTCTCACCTTTATTAGATTGTTCAACAACCATGGGGACGAGATTACTCATTTGTTCAAATAGTTTTGTTGTCATAAATTGATTCGTATTACTTATACAACTTGAGATTACTTTTTGCTAACTTTTTTTACTATGGGCTTTGTTTTAGAGGCTTTTACTGAAGATTTTTTTTCTTTATTAGTTTTAGCTTCTACCTTTTTTTTTTCTGTCTCATTAAGATTTTGATCCTTTGAGTGTGCTTCTTTTAAAATTTGTTCAGCTTCATATTTTGTGATTTCTTTTTTATTAGCTTTAGCTTTTTCTTTAACGGAATTTAAAATTTTTTCTTCATAGACTGTTCCTCGTAAACTGGCAACGGCAGATGGGTTTTTTTGATAAAAATCCATTACCATTTTTTCTTGACCAGGCATCATTCTTAATTGCTTTTGGACCTCTGCTTGAATTTCTTGTTCACTGACATTGATTTTGTTTTGTTCTCCAAATTCATTTAAAATAAGTCCAGTTTTAATTCTAGTTTTGGCTGTCTCTGTAAATTTTGTTTTATTTTTTTTGGCTTCATCTTCGGTCATTCCTTGAGAAAGAATTTTAACTTCCTCCTCAATTAAATTTTCTGGAAGTTCATCAATTTTTATTTTTTCAATCTCTTTTAAAATTTGATTTTTGGACAATTGGTCTAAAGAATTTTTATATTCATCATTAATTTGTTTAGATATTAGTGTTTTTAAATCGTTTAAATCTTTTGCACCAAGATTTTTAGCAAATTCATCATCAATATTTACTTCTTCAGATCTTTGAACATTCATAATTTTACAATTAAATTTAGCTTTTTTATTTACCAAATCTTTTTCAGGATAATTTTCTGGTAATGTGGCTTCAACGATTTTTTCATCATCTTTTTTAACTCCAATAATTTGATCATCAAAACCTTTTAAAAATAAATCTTTTCCAAGTGTTAATTGTGTATTCTTTCCTTCATTTCCCTTGAAATCTTTACCATCAATAGTTGCCTTATAATCCAAGGTGACTAGGTCACCTTTTTTAGCCTTTGTTTCAGAAGGTGTGTCTTTAAAGTTTGGTTGATTTTTAGCTATTTCTTTGATTCTCTTATCTGTTTCACTTTTATCAATTTTAACTGAGTATTGATCAAATTTTATATTTTCTAATGATTTTATATCTACTTTTGGTAACTCTGTTACTGATAAAACATATTCTAATTCTTTGTCTTCCCCATAAGTTTTTAAATCCAGTTTAGGTTGGCCAGCAGGTTTTATTTTGTTATCTTCCAGAGCTTTTGTTGAAGTCTCCTTTAAAACTTTATCTAAAACTTCCCCAAAAACTGCTTTTCCAAATTGTCTTTTTAATACTTCTTTTGGAACTTTTCCGGGTCGAAAACCCTTGAGATTTACAGTAGTTTTAATTTCTTCGTATTTTTCATCCATATAAGAGTTCATCGTCTCTTTATCGATTAAAACTTTGATATCCTTATTTAAACCTTTTTTATTTTCTATAGTTACTTTCATAATTTTATAATGGTAGGGCGAAAAGGACTCGAACCTTCACATGTTGCCATATTGGTTCCTAAGACCAACGCGTCTACCAATTCCGCCATCGCCCCACAAATTACGGGGTTTTATATATTATTGAAACAATTTGTCCAATGAGAATTAGAAAAAAATAACTATTTTTCTAATATAATTAATGTAAATAATTAAAAATGATCATTTCTCCATGTATAAGTATTTGTAAAATGGATCCATCAACAGGTTATTGTTATGGGTGTGCAAGAACCAATGAAGAAAAAAGAATATGGAAACTTGAGAAGACAAATAATGAGTGGAAAACAAATAATCTTAAAAGTATAAGAGAAAGACTCACTGGGTGGCAATTAGAAAGTTTTAACGAGTCTTATCAATACAAGATTACTAATGGTATATCTCTTTTTAAAAAAAATTTGAAAAATGAATAAAACTGTTGTTGTAACAATCATATATGTAATAGGTATAATTTTTGGTGCCCTTGTAATTGGTATCTGGGACGCAGAAACCGATATAACTAAAGCTATGTTTGCACTTATTTGGACTGCAATATTTTTGATTGCATTATATTTTGCAGATAAAAAAGATGGTTAATAACTCAGCTAATTTTTATTTTTTTTTTATTTATTTTAAATAAATTTTCTTTTTTACTACTAAATCTGGTATTTGTAATATTGCTTCTATGTTTAGCAAAGGCTTGTTTTTGAGCTTGTTTCATTGCTTTTTTAGATGACATAAATAAATTATATCAATAATTAAGATTATATAAATTAATTAATTTATGAAAAATAGATTTACATTAATTGAATTACTAATTGTTCACCACCAGGCTTTATGAGTGCTTGTCCGTCTCATCCTTATCAAGGTGGTTATTTATCTATATAGATTAAATAACATCACTGTTAGAGTTTTTTCTAACTTAGGTAGAACCACATGATCGGCTAAATATATACAAACTGATATTACATATATTTAATCGTTAGTAGTCTATCTCTATACTATCTATTATACTAAAATTTTTATCAGAAACTATTATTTCCCCAGAGTTTACTCCCACTCCTAACATTTCAGAAATGACCACGTAATGTGTTATTAAAATTAAGTTTTTATCATCATCCCAAGTTTTTATAAATTTTTTTAAATCTTTAATTTGTTTATCTTTATTTTTCATAAATTTAGATTGATAAAATGAATTTAAAGCATCAAAGGTTTTGAATTTATCAAATGCATATTTGGCTGTATCTTTACATCTACACCATTCACTTGTAAAAATTTCATTATTTATAATCTGATTTTTAATAAAAAAGTGCCCTATTTTTTTAGATTGTTCTATTCCCTCATTATTTAAATTTCTTTGTGTTGAACAATCTTTTTTATCAAAGTTTTCTGGGTCTCCATTTCCTGGTGCATAAGCATGCCTAATAAATATTATTTTTCCACCTTCTTTAAGTTCATTTATTAATTTTTTTTGGGAATCTGCTTTTATAGATGATGTTAAAGATATAAATACTATAATTATAATCTTAAAAAATTTCATTTATGGATATTAGATTAAAAGAATTAAACAAGACAATAGTTAACTGTAAAAAATGTCCAAGGTTAGTTAACTTTATTAAGAAAGTCTGTACTCATAAAAGAAAACAAAATATCAATGAAATATATTGGGGAAAACCGGTTCCAGGATTTGGTAATATCAACTCAAAATTGGCCATAATAGGTCTTGCTCCTGCAGCACATGGAGGCACTAGAACGGGACGTGCATTTACTGGTGATAAATCTGGTGATTTTTTATTTGAATGTTTGTTTAAGTCAGGAATTTCAAATCAACCTTTTTCCATAAATATAAGTGATAATTTAAAATTAAAATCAACTTATATAACTAATATTCTTAAGTGTGTTCCACCCGAAGATAAACCAAATAATAAGGAATTATCAAATTGCTCAAATTATTTTAATGAAGAAATCACAAAACTTAAAAATTTAAAAGTAATAGTGACACTTGGAAAAGTTGCTTTTGATAATTGTGTAAAAATTTATAAAAAAAAATTTCAAAATACAAAAAAATATATCTTTAAACACGGTCAAACTCAATTACTTACCAATAAAACTATAATAATCCCTTGTTATCATCCTAGTCCAAGAAATGTAAATACTGGGGTTGTATCAGATAAAATGATGGTTAGATTATTTATTAAAGCAAAAAAATTAGCTAAACTTTGATAGTGTCACAAAAATAAGGTTTGAATTTTGAATAGATATCTTCTGGAATTCTCATTGGCCTTCCACTTTCATTTATAAAAACTAAATGTATTTCAGCGTTAACAATTTCATCATCACTCCTCGTAATAATTTGATTCATAAAAAATGAAGTTTTAGAAATTGATTTTACAAAAGATCTTATTTTTAATTCATCTTCTAAGTGAGCAGTTTTTTGGTACTTAATATTGCATGATTTAACAATTATTATTGAATTAAATTTTTCTCTAATCTTTTGATTGCTGTACCCTATGGAGAATAAAGCTTCTGTTCTTGCTCTTTCTAAAAATCTTAGATAATTAGCATAATAAACTACCCCACCAGAATCTGTATCCTCATAATAAACTTTTACCTTATGAAAGAAATTTTCATGCATTAAATTATTATATCAAAATATTAATAATTTTACAGAAACTAAGATATAATAATTGTAATGAATGTTTTTGTTATTTGGATTGTATTAGTAACAGCATGGAATTTTGGTTATCCCAGCGCAACACCTATAGAAGATGTGGTTGTAGCTATTGGATTATCTTTATTAAGTTTGATTTTAAAAAAATATCTTAAATTTTAGTTATTCTGATGAAAAATAAATATTTTGGAAATATGCTATAGCTTTCATTTTTGAATTATCTGTATCAGACATAATAGCTAAGCCATCTAGCTCATTAACATCTAAATCATGAAATGTTTTAAAATCTTCTTTTACATTTGCTTTAACCGTTACCCATTTATCTAAATTTTCTTTTGTAGTTGATAGAACGTTATCTATAGATTTTTTTGTATATGGACTTGGCCAATTTAATCCAACCTTATTGTTACTTGAAAATACATAATTTACCGCTCTATTGGAAAGTGGTGTTGCGCCTGTTTTTTTTATAGCAAATACCCTAGCTGCAAAATCATGACCTTTTTTAGTATCTTCTTTTATGCCAGGTAAATCCATTTCTATTTTCCACGTAATGTTAATAAATGGAGTTTTATTTAGGTCAATTTTTACTTCTTTGCCTAATCCTGAAGCACCGTTATCAGCAATTGATTTTAAAAAATTTCCATTCTCATTTGTTCCTAAAGAATATGAAGTTTTATTATCAGCACCTCTAACTTTTCTTACTTTTAATTCTGAAAGCTCACTTTCAGTAAAATCAAAGACTTTAATAATATCTGCAAAAGAATATGTTGATAAAACTAAATAAGAAAAAACTAAATGTATAATCTTTATCATAATTTTCTTTTTGTGGTAGCGGGAAGTGGGATCGAACCACTGACCTCAGGCTTATGAGTCCTGCGCTCTAACCAACTGAGCTACCCCGCCGTTAATTAATGAAGATATATAATAGATTTTATTAATTGTGCAATCAAGTATTTGATAATTTTAGTGGAGCAACTAAGTCGTAATTGAATTTTGATGGTTTCCATTTTTTTGGAGCAAGCTCTAAATCTTCAAATTCAAAAGCTGGAGCAACTGTACAACCTATTAAACTATAAGTACCGCTGGATTTCATCGCAAACCAAGTGTTTTTTTCTATATTGAATATGAATTTATTATTTGCTCCTATCTCATTTTTTTTAAATCCATCTCCATCTTTAGAAGTAAATATAACTAAAGGATTTCCAGAATAAAAATGAATAGTTTCATTTTTTGTTATTCGATGCCAATGAGAATATTCATGCTCCTCTAATAAAAAATAAATATGACTTACATCCTTATTTTTAAAAACTTCAACATAATGACCACCTTCAGGATGAGGTATCATTTTATGATAGTCAATGAGAGACTTAATAATATTCATATATAATTTTTACTTTTAATCTAACTTTGTTTTGCTACAGTGAATTTAACTTTTTTATCTTTATAATCTCTACCGGAACCAGTAACACTACCATCATCATTCCAATTAAGTGTTCCAGCTGCGCCCATATTGTTTGAACAAGCTAATAACCATGTGCCTTTTCCACCATTTTGTAATAAATATGTTCCTTCACAGCTTCCATCATTGTTAGGTAATTCTAAACTCATAGAGGTTTTTCCATCATCAGATTCCTCATACCCTACAGTTCCAATTATTAATTCTTCGTAGCCATCCCAACTAATAGCAACAGATCTTTCACCTTTAACTTCTTTTTTCTTTGCAATTTTTTTTTCATTTTTTTTATCATCATTATTAGATTGAGACTTGTATCCACCATCATAAAAACCTAATTCTTGAAGAATTTGTAATGTTTTTCCAGCTTTAATATCTTTACGTTTAAGTCGTCTCTTTTTATAAGGTGTACCATTGTCCCAAACAATTGTATTTCTACTTGCAAAAAGATAGCATTCTTGACCTGATTTTTTTTTACATGATGATATGGCTTGACCTGTATAATGTCCTGGGGCCACATTATCTTTATATCTTGTGGGTGTATTAAACCAAGAATAATAATTTCCATCTGCTGAAATTACAATTAGTTCACCTATCCATGACTCTTTTTGTGACTGAGCATACGCCCCTTTTTTACCCCCACTAAAATAATATTCTAATAAATTTGCAGTATCAGTGCTTATTTTTAAAGGTCCTTTTCCTTTTTTAAAGCTGCCAGAGACAGATGCTAGGGATAAATTAAAATTAAAAATAAATATTATTACTAAACAAAATATTTTTTTCATTTAACTTTGTTTTGAAACGGTGAATTTAACTTTTTTATCATTATGATCTCTTCCAGATCCAGTGACTCCTCCATCTCCCCATTTTAAGGTTCCAGCTGCACCCATTTTGTTTGTACAACCTATCTGCCATGTTCCCTTTCCATCAGCTTGTAAAGAGTAAGTTCCTTCACATGTGCCATCATAATTTGGTAAAGATAAGTTTAGTGTACCTTTATAATTTTCTTCATCAAAATTTATAACTCCTGCTATCAAATCAGAGTAACCATCCCAACTTAAAGCAATTGATCTTTTGCCTTTAAGCTCGTATTTTTTTCCTAATATATCTTTTGTTTCATCTTTTTTATTATTTTCTGATGAATTTGTTGTACTTTCAATAGTTTCTCCAACAAAACCTAATTCCGTTAGCTTGGCAACTAATTCCTCTTTACTCCATTTGCTACTAACTCTAGAAACTTTTCCTCTACCAGGATTAGTTCCATTTTTCCATTTTATCGTTTTTCCTCTTGCAAAAGTTTTACATGCTGTACCTGCTTTAATTTCACATTGTCTTATTTTAACATTATCTCCTCCTGCACGACATGAACCAGTGGGACAGTACCAATACATTGCATAAGACCCATCTGTTGCAACAACAAATGTCTCTGGGCTTTTTCCACCTTTAATCGTTATATATTGATGAAAATAATCAATTAAAAAATCCTCCATCTTGAACTCTCCTTCACCAATATCTCCAGAATGAGCATTAGTTGCTAAGAACAAACTAAGTATTAAAAATTTTAAGACTTTTTTCATTTTATTTATCCTCACACTTTACACTTTTAATATCAAGATTGTTTTACAAAGGTACAAATATTTTATTTAACGCTGAATTCCATTTATTTTTATTGTCAGCATTAAAGATTAGATTAAGTTCAGTTTCTGCTAAAGACCATTGATCTCTTTCTAGTTCTCCTTCAAGTTGATTTTCACCCCATCCTGAAATTCCAATTAAAATCAAGTTTTCCTTAGGACCTTTATTTTCTGAAATATCAATTAAAATTTGTAAATCATTAGTTACTGATAGTGAATTAAAAATCTTAGTACTTTTACTTTTGTATTCATTAGTATGAAGAACAAAAATTCTATTTTCATCTACAGGACCTCCCCAATATATAGGTAACGTAAGTTTTTCCAGTTTCTTTTTATCAGTCTTTTTAATGTTATTATTATTACTAACTAATGATGATAGTGGATATTCTCCTAAAAACTTATTAACCGCAAAGCCAAATGCTCCTTTTTCATCATGTTCCAACAAGATTATAACTGATTTATAAAATTTAGAATCTGTATTATCGTTTTGTGCAACTAATAGATTATCCTTAAAACTCTGAGTATATATACCTTCTTTATAATTTTTTGGTAAATCTGTTGTATTTCCTGCAGTTACAAATATCTGCACAAATATAAATAACGTAATTAATCTTAAAATCATATGTAAAATTAATTTATCAAATTTTTAAGTTTATTTTTTAATTTATCTTTTAATTTGTCTTTAATTTTTTCCTTTATTTTATCCTTATTTAAATCTTTAATTTTATCTAATTTGTCAGTTAATTTGCTTGAAATAATTTTGGTTTTTACAACATTAACTATTTTTTTTAGAACATCACGTATGACTTTTTTATAATCATTACTATTTTTGGTATTTCCAATATTTTTAAACTTCATATCTTTTAATGAAATTTGATCGCTAATCTTTAATTCTGGATTATTAACAGATAAATTAATTTTTCTAACATTAAGTTCAGATATATTAAATTGCTTTGAGCTAGTTGACTTACCGCTTCCCTCAATCATTGTTTTATCTAAAGATTTAACATTATCATCAACATTCTTGTAATCATTTAAACCTTTGATCTTCAATTTAAAAAAATAATTTAGATTTAAACCATCTATATCAACTTTATCAATTTTGATAATATTGCTAAATATTGATACTGAATCTAGTTTTACATAAGCATTTTTAATCGAAAATAATTCCTCTGAAAATTTTTTATTATTCAATTTAATATCTTTAGCAATTGCTTCACCTTTGAGGTAATTAATCTTTAAATCACCGATCTCAGTATCTCTATCTAAACTATTAGAAATATTACTTTCAACTATCTGTTTTATTATTCGATCACCAACAAACTCAGATAAGCAATAGATGGTTATTGTTAAAAAAATTAAAAATAGAATGATTTTTTTCATAATTAAAATTTAATTATACTCTCAATAATTTTTCCGTTACATCTTGTTCTAATCCGTGCTGTCTCACCTTGATTTCTAAATGTGGCATAAAAAGTATCTCCATCATTTGTTGGTGTTCCTGTATTTCCCATTAAACTATAACCCCAATGATTATTAGGGCTATAAACATTTTTTAAATAATTTGCTCTATCTATTAATGATCTTTGAACTAAATCAAATGTTGAGGTATTACAATTATAAATATATTCACTGCCTTGTTTAAAGTTTGAAAACCAGTTTCTAAGAGTAACTTTTTTATTAAGCTTACATATTGAATAATTTTCCTTAATACTTTTAACTAAAATTTGGTGATTTTTTTTACACACTTTTTCTTTAGAGGAGGTCATATAATTATTATAACTAATTACACCTACAGCAGCCAAAACTCCTATAATTGCAACCACAACCAAAAGTTCTATTAAAGTGAATCCCTTTTTTTTTAACAAATAAAAACTCATAATCTTAAGAAAATAAGATTATGATAATTCAATAAATTTTAAAAGATTTTAAGAGACTAAAGAAGGTTGTTTCTTCATATCTTCTTTATTTATACCAGCAACTTTAACAGGTTTTTTCATAGCATCTCTTCTAAAAGGTTCACCTAACTCTTGGTTTAAAATTACTTCAATAAATGTTGTAATTCCTTTCTTCTGATCTTCGCATGATTGTTTGATTGCATTAGTAGTTTCTTCCATGGTTCTGACTGTTACACCTTTTAATCCACAGGCATCAGCCACTTTTGCATAACTCAATTCTGGATCAAGTTCTGTACCTACAAAATTATCATCAAACCACAAAGTAGTATTTCTTTTTTCAGCTCCCCATTGATAATTTCTAAAAATTACCATTGATATTGCTGGCCACTCTTCTCTTGCACATGAACTCATTTCATTCATACTTATTCCAAAAGCACCATCTCCAGCAAATCCTATAACTGGAGTATCTGGACAACCAATTTTTGCTCCAAGTATTGATGGAAAACCATAACCACAAGGACCAAATAAACCAGGTGCTAGATATTTTCTTCCTTTTTCAAATGTAGGATATGCATTTCCAATTGCACAATTATTTCCAATATCACTTGATATAATTACATCTTCGGGCATACCTGCTTGAATTGCTCTCCACGCTTGTCTTGGTGACATTCTATCTATATCTCTTTTTCTTGCTTCTTTATTCCAAACAGTACCTTCATCATCATCTTCATGATCTAGACTTGATAGTTTTTGTAACCAAGCTGATTTGGTTTGATGAATTAAATCTTTTCTTTTTTGTCTATCAATATCACCTGCTGTTGGTGAAAGTTGTTCTAATAATTGTTGTGCAACTAATTTTGCATCACCACATATTCCTACAGTAACTTTCTTTGTTAAACCAATTCTGTCAGAATTCATATCTACTTGAATTATACTTGCATCTTTGGGCCAATAATCCATTCCATATCCTGGTAAAGTTGAAAAAGGGTTTAATCTTGTACCTAAAGCTAAAACTACATCTGCTTTTTGAATTAATTCCATTCCAGCTTTTGAACCATTGTATCCTAATGGACCTGCAGCTAATGGATGACTTCCAGGAAAACTGTCATTATGTTGATATCCAGAACATACAGGAGCATCTAATTTTTCAGCAAGTTTCTTACAATCTTCAATAGCGCCACCTATAACAACTCCTGCACCAGATAAAATTACTGGAAATTTTGCATTTGATAATAAGTCAGCAGCTTTTTTAATTGCATCAACACCACCTGCTTGTCTTTCTAATCTGACTATTGGAGGTAGATCAATATCAATAACTTGTGTCCAATAATCCCTTGGTACATTTATTTGAGCTGGTGCCGAACCTCTTATAGCTTTTTCAATAACTCTGTTTAACACTTCAGCCATTCTTGATGGATCCCTAACTTCTTCTTGGTAACAAACCATATCTTTAAATAAATTCATTTGTTCGACTTCTTGAAAACCACCTTGACCCATAGTTTTATTAGCTGCCTGAGGTGTAACTAATAAAAGAGGTGTATGATTCCAGTAAGCTGTTTTAATTGGAGTAACCAATCCAGTTATCCCTGGTCCATTTTGGGCTATTACCATAGACATTTTTCCTGTAGCCCTTGTATAACCATCAGCGATAAGTCCACCATTTGTTTCATGAGCAACATCCCAAAAAGTAATTCCAGCGTCTGGAAAAATATCTGAAATAGGCATAAACGCGGATCCTATAATTCCAAAGGAATGTTCGATACCATGCATTTGTAAGACTTTTACAAACGCTTCCTCTGTTGTCATTTTTGTCATAATGCTTGATCCTCTATAAAATCTAATATTAAATACTATTATTAAAATTCGTTTGTTAATTTTTGCGATTAATATATAAGATTTTGAAAAATTCAAACAAACAATTCGACACATAAATATGGCTACAGATATCATTATTCATGACAAAAAAGACAATGTTGGAGTAGTAGTTATTGAAAAAATAACTCCTAAGCAGGAATGTGCGTGTTGGATAATGGAAGATGACAGTTCAGCTAACATTCAATCTATGGATGAAATTCCTTTAGGTCACAAAATTGCAATGATTGATTTAAATGAGGGCGATACAATCCTTAAATACGGTCATGATATTGGAAAAGTTGTTAAATCAATTAAAAAAGGTGAGCATGTTCATGTTCACAATGTAAAAACAAAGAAGTGGTAATTATATGGAAATCCCAAAAAGTTTTTTAGGCTACAAAAGAGAGAATGGAAGAGCAGGAACCAGAAATCATGTAATTATTCTTCCAGTTGATGATATTTCAAATGCATGTGCTGAAGCGGTAGCAAATAATATCAAAGGAACAATTGCGCTCCCACACTCATATGGAAGATTGCAATTTGGTGCTGATTTAGAATTGCACTTTAGAACTATGATAGGAACTGGATGCAACCCAAATGTAGCTGCAGTAGTAGTAATTGGAATTGAGCCTAAATGGACAAAAAAAATTGTAGATGGAATTGCTAAAACTGGAAAACCAGTAGAAGGATTTCATATAGAACGTACCGGAGATATTGGAACTACAATGAAAGCTTCTAAAAAAGCTCAAGAATTTGTTATGTGGGCATCTGAAAAACAAAGAGAAGAATGTCCTTTAAGTGATTTATGGATATCAGTTAAGTGTGGAGAGTCAGACACAACATCGGGGTTAGCAGCTAATCCAACAGTTGGAAATTTAATGGATAAACTTGAGCCTCTTGGAGTTCATTTATGTTTTGGTGAAACTTCTGAACTTACAGGTGCTGAAAATGTTTGTGCAAAAAGAGGTGCAACTCCAGAAGCATCTGAAAAATTTATGAAGACTTGGAATTCTTACAATGATTTTATTTTAAAAGAAGCAACAGACGATCTATCAGAAAGTCAACCTACAGCTGGAAATATAGCTGGAGGATTAACTACAATTGAAGAAAAAGCTTTTGGAAACTTTCAAAAAATAGGAAATTGTAAATTCATTGATGTCTTAGAACCAGCAGAAGAGCCAACAAAAGGAAAAGGCTTGTACTTTATGGATACTTCCTCAGCGGCAGCGGAATGTGTTACTTTACAAGCTGCAGCTGGATTTAATATTCATCTTTTTCCAACGGGTCAAGGAAATATAGTTGGAAATCCAATTGAACCAGTTATTAAACTAACAGCTAACCCTTTGACTGTAAAAGGAATGGGCGAACATATTGATTGTGATGTATCAAAAATACTTACAAGAGAAATGAATATGTCTCAAGCTGGTGATGAATTGATAAAATCTACATTAAGGGTAGCCAACGGTAGATTAACTTGCGCTGAAGCTTTAGGTCACAAAGAATTTGTAATGACCAAACTTTATAGAAGTGCTTAAAAAAATTTAATATAATCATGAGTTACAAACAATGCCTGGTAGTAGTACCTGGAATTGTTCTTGCATTTGTTCTTTATACAATTTCACAAGGTTTTAATAATATTCTTGGTATTGAACTTTTAGGTTATGACAAAAGTCCAATTTCAACTGCTATGTTTGCAATTTTATTTGGAATGTTATTGGGAAACATCTTTAAAATAAGAGAGAGTTTTATTAAAGGTTTAGATTTTACACAATCATATATATTAAAACTTGGAATTATTTGTCTTGGCATACAGCTTAAACCATTTGAATTTTTAGAATTTGGTGCAATTGCAATCCCTTTAATAGTGATCTGTATAGTAAGTGTTTTATTGGTTATTAAACTTCTCATCAAAAAACTTAAGATACCAACTAGAATGGCTTACTTAATATCTATTGGCAGCACAGTGTGTGGAACTACTGCAATCATGGCGACTGCGCCTGTGATAAAAGCAAATAAAAATGAGGTTTCATATGCTATTGCAAACATTACTTTATTTGGAATTCTGTCGATGTTGATTTATCCGTATTTTGCAAATTTTTATTTTGATGGAAATTCCTTATTTATAGGTCTATTTTTAGGAACATCAATTCACGAAACATCACAAGTTGCTGCTGCTGGGCTAATCTATGATCAACAATTCAATAGTCCTGAAACATTAAATATAGCAACAATCACTAAATTAATAAGAAACACTTTTTTGGTAATTATGATTCCATTATTTGCATTTTTATATAATAGAAACACTGCTAAGGGGCAAAACTACTCAATTATTAAGATTTTTCCTTATTTTGTTTTAGGTTTTGTGGCAATGATAATTTTTAGAAATTTAGGTGATCAAGCATTTTTTAACTCAAATAATGAAATTTGGCTAAGTACAGTTGAAAATATTAAATTGTTTTCAAAAATATTTTTAACAATGGCGATGGCTGCTATAGGACTATCAACCAATCTTAATGACATTAAAAAAATGGGCTATAAACCTTTTATGGTAGGATTCATTGGAATGGCAACAGTTGGTATTATCAGTATTTTAACTATAGAATTTTATATATATTATTTATTTTAAGATTTAACAGCCATCTTTTTTTTAAAATTAGCAACAAAACGTCTTATGAAGGCTGCGGCTACACCTAAAAAAACTGCAAACATAATTGAAAACAAACCATAGAAAAATGGCATCTCTTCAGAAAATTTTTGAATAAATAATGAGAAAAAATTTAAATCTGCATCAAGAACTTTATCAATTTTTAAATCTGAGTGTTCTGCAAAAAAAGTATCGTATGCAATTGCAATACCAACAACTAATAAAAGAATAGCTAATAAAGCTCTAAGTCCACTACTATTTACTTTTTCTCCTAATTTTTGTCCAACTTGAACACCGATAATAGATCCAACAACAAGCATAAAAACTAACATTAAATCAATCGATCCATAGTTAAAAGAATGAAGAAATGTGACTATGACGCTGACAAAGATAGTTACAAATAAGGAAGTTCCTGGAACTAGTTTTGTTGGCATTTTAATTATATAAATCATAGCAGGCACTAAAATAAAAGCACCACCTATACCCATTATTGCAGCAATAAAACCTACTACAAAACCAATTATAATTGGAGTAAAAGCACTTTCATATAATTTAGATTTAGGAAATCTCATTCTAAATGGAAGACCATGTATCCAATAATGAACGTGCAATTTTTTTTTCTCCATAAGATTTCTTTTTGCTTTATCAATTTCACCAAGACTCTCCACCAACATCAGTGTTCCAATAATTGCTAAAATATACATATAAGCTAAAGAGATAACGGTATCAATTTTACCTAAATCTTGAAAATAAGTAAAAGTATAGATACCAATAGAAGTTCCAATTACACCGCCCACAACAATCATAAGTCCCATTTTGTAATCAAGAGTATCTTTTAAATAATGTGTTGTGGATCCTGAAACTGATGTGGCTAAAATATTGTTTGCTTCATTTGCAACTGCATAAGCAGGAGGAACTCCTAAGAATATTAAAAAAGGTGTCATTAAAAAACCACCTCCAACTCCAAATAATCCAGAGAGAACTCCAACTATTGCACTCAACATTAAAATTTCTATGGGATTAACAAATACTTGAGCTATAGGTAAAAATACTTCCATAATTGATTAAATGCTGTTTAAAAACAACTTAGTTAAAAGTGATAAAAGTTCCAACTAAAATAACACCCCAATAAGCTAAAAGACTTATACATATTCCAGTTTTAATTAAAGTATTTTTGAAGTTTGATATATTTTTATGAATTTTTAACTTAGAAAGTAACATTTATCCCGTGATACACCCATAAGGGGATTTGTCAAATAAATTTTGAATTTAAAATTATTTTTTTTAATAGATCGTAGCCCCAAAAACTTTTACCACATTATCCTCAACACCAAGAACTAAACGCCCAAGGAATTCTCCTGAAATTTCTTTATTGGTTTGTCTAATAAGGACAGTGATGTGTACTCCTCTTCTTAAGCAACCGAATGGCTCAAAGGTTTCATGAAGATTTGTGATTATCTTGTTGTTAGCCCATTGTTTACCAAGTTCTACTTCATTTGCTCCAAAAAGCATTTGAGTTGAAAAATCTTTTGTAAAACCACCGTAATCTTTAAGATTAGATGACCTAACTAGATTCTCCCATATTGGTTTAGCTAATTCAAATACTTCATCGTCAGTTTTTGATAAAATATCCATTAAATTTACTTAAAATTTGATTAAGATGCTTTTTTCTTCTCGTTCTCGTCTACTATATGGTACACAGGGACTTTCTCCATACTAAACTTACCAGTTTTTGGATCTCTTCTAGAAACTGTTAAACAGTGCCAATTATCATCATCTAGTTTCATATGATCTCCACGATAATAGTAACCTGGCCATCTAGTCTCTTCCCTAAACATAGTATGTTCTGTTACACATTGAGAAGTTATAGCTCTATGCTTAAGCTCCCAAGCTCTCATTAATTGGTGATAATCCTCTGCTCCAACATTTTCAAGGTCTTCTTCTAGCCAAGCTAACAGTTCTAGGCCTCTTTTAAGCATATTTGCGTTTGTCATGTAATTTGTTGCTATACCACCTACATATTCATCCATAATTCTTTGTAAACGTTGTAAGCCTTGAATTGGAGATATGTAACTTGGAGAAACTGTTCCTCCAGTAATCTCGTTTTGAGCCACTGTATATGTTTCTAATGGTTTGTAGACTTTTGTCTTGAAATCTTCGCATTGTTTGTCTGAAACCTTTAAACCTTCAGCTTTTTTATCTTCTATATATTTAACCGCTGCTTTTGCTGCCAGTCTACCTTCTGTAAAAGATCCTGATGAAAACTTATGTGCACTACCACCAACTGTATCTCCAGCACCAAATAAACCATCAATTGTCAGCATTCTGTTATAACCCCAGAAATATTCTGGTGGAGATAGATCTTCAGGACCACTAACCCATGCCCCAGAACATGTAGCATGTGAGCCCATAACATATGGCTCAGAAGTTGTAAGTTCTGGATTTGTGTATTTAGGATCTATATTTTGAGAAGCCCAAACTACAGCCTGACCTACAGTCATTCCTAAGAAATTTTCCCAACCAACTGTTTCTAAATGTGGATCTTGAAAAGCTTCAGTAGTAACCATATGAATTGGTCCACCACCTGCCATAGTTTCTTGAATAAATGCATGATTTCTTAAACAAGTCGGTGTTGGATGATGATCAATATATTCTCCCACCAATTCTTTTGTTTGATCATACCATTTTTTTTCATAGTTCTCACCATTGGCGTTTTGAGTATAAGTTTTTAAATGTAAAAAATAGGCTCCAACTGGACCATATCCATCTTTAAATCTACATAAAACAATTCTATTTTCCATTTGAGTCATTTTTGCTCCAGCAGCAATAGGTAATGCATAAGCTGAACCATTACTCCAAGGTGCATACCAGGTTCTTCCCATTCCTTCGCCAACAGCTCTAGGTTTAAATATGTGAGAAGCACCTCCAGCTGCAACTATCACTGCTTTTGCTCTAAAGACATGAAAATCTCCAGTTCTCATATTAAATCCGACTGCTCCGCCTACTCTATTTTCTTGGGCCTCATCCATTAAGAGATGAGTTATCATAATTCTGTTGTATATTTTATCTGCTGATTTTTTTGCTGCTTCAGCAACAATTGGTTTATAACTTTCACCATGAATCATTATCTGCCATTTACCCTCTCTAAGATATCTGCCAGTCTCCTCATTTTTCATCATAGGAAGACCCCACTCATCAAACATATGAACAGTTGAGTCTACATGACGAGCCATATCATAACCTAAATCCTCTCTTACCATTCCCATCAAGTCATTTCGTGCATATCGCACATGATCCTCAGGTTGGTTTTCACCCCATTGCATTCCCATGTAACAGTTTATTGCATAAAGACCTTGGGCAACCGCACCACTTCTATCTATATTAGCTTTTTCAACACAGATAATTTTCATGTCTCTACCCCAGTGTCTAGCTTCAAAGGTTGCACCAGTACCAGCCATACCACCACCAACTACTAAGACATCACAATCTTCATAATGAGTTTTATGCTTAGCCATTAATAGTAGACTCCTTTTTTAAAAGTTTCTTTTGGAACAGAGGGTAATTCTCCATCTATATTTAATCCCTCTGGTTCGGAATATAATCTTTGTGAATTAATTTCACCTTGTTTTATTTTTTCACCTTCAGCAAGTTTTGGAATAAATTTTCCCCAAGGTTTTGTAGTAATTGGAGAAACAAAATCTTTTTCTGTTCCATTTCGAAATTTAATTTTCCATGAAATAGTGCCTTTCTCCTCTTCTCTTCTTACTCGAACACTATGACCCATTGGAGCAAAATCAGCATAACCTCTTACATCAATTGCATGATTAGGACATGCTTTCACGCATGAATAACATTCCCAACAAAAATTTGGTTCTATATTTTTTGCACGTCTAATATTTTCATCAATATGCATTATATCTGATGGACAAATATCCACGCAATGACCACAGCCATCACATCTAGTCATATATACAAATGTTGACATATTTTAATTTTCTCCTTCTATATTATTTAACATATTAATAGTGTTTTGGCTCTTCTCTTTTTATACCTAGGCCAAATTGCTCAGGTGCATCAGCAGGTGGTGGTAAATTATCTCTTGATCCATCAGCTTCTGCTAGATTTTTTTGAATTGCTGCTCCAGGTTTATAAAACATATGTGCAAATTTGGACCAGTACACTCCTCCAAATAAAACTAAATTTGAAAGAACATAAAGTGCTAAAAATAAATATGATAATCCAAATTGACCATTAAATTGTGTATAAGACCAAAGCAAAGCAAAAGTTGAACAAGCTAATAATGCTAAAACAAATAAATCTGCTTTAATAATTCTATACCAAGGGTGTGCTTCAGCAGAAACATCTACTCTTAAAAAAAACCAAAACCAATATCCTCCTAAACAAGTTAATATGGCACCCGCATGCCATAACATCGACCAAGTTGATGATGATGCTTTGTCTACACCAGTGTAACTAAAAATTAATACTGCAGTTGAAATCCAAAACAATATAGTGCCATACATTCCCATGACATGTGAAAGTCTTCTTTTACCAAAACCAAGTTCTGAAGTTGTTCCAATATCATGAACAACAGTTTTAGCTATTATAGAAACTTTTTCACCTGAACCAATTTCTCTAGTAGCTTGAAGCTTTGCTTTTTTTGCATTGTTAAAAAAGTAAGTAATATTTTTGTGATGTATCATCTGAATGATAGTTCCCATTGCGATCAAAACTACCATAGCAATAATAAAACCTTGCATTGCTAAAGGAGATACTGTTTCAGCTAAAACAGAAAATGGATTTAATTGTAACATATTACCCTTATTCTAAATCTTTTTAATGATTTTTAAAGTTTTCTAATCTAGTTAATTTTATAGTTCAACCCTAACAATCGGACAATTTGTCTTTAATAACAGCTAATATTAACGTTTGTAGTGTTGTTTTTTAGGAATAACAGAGCGCACACCCCCTTGAGGATTGTCAACATCACCTTCCCTTCTAGGAATCAAGTGAATATGACAATGCATAATTGATTGACCAGCTGTTTTTTCTATATTAGAGCCAACATTAAATCCTTTAACAGTATTGTCTTTAATGATAATTTCCTCTTTAACAATTTTAATTAACTCATTGCACGCAATCAATTCATTATTACTTAGATCAAAGTAGCTTTTAATATGTCTTTTAGGAATAATTAAACAATGATCATCTGAAACAGGATAGGTGTCATAACTTGCATAAGCTAAATCATTTTCATGAGCCACACCACTTTCTTTTATATTACAAAATAAACAAGGATTGTTGGGGTCTCTTATCATTTAATTATAATTAGGAGAATTTTTAATTGCTGCCAAATAATGTTTTAAGCATAATTTATAAAATTTTAAACTTTTTCTTTTCCAATTGATTTGGTTTATTGTTTTAACTGAAGTCACACCTTTACCAGAACCAATCAATATAATTTCATCATATTGTTTAATTGAATTAACAAAAATATCTTTATTGATGATTTTCTTAATTTTTTTTCTAAAAAAATTATAAGTAATACCTTTGTAAAACTTATTTATTGGAGAATAAACTTTGTTATCTTTAACGAATAGAAGGTTTGATGTTCCTGTTTCATAAATTTTTTTATTTGAACATAAACCAATGTCTGATTTTGAATTATCAAGTTTTGATAAGTGTTTTAAAATAGCCTTATATTTTAAATTTTTATATTCTGGTTTATCCCGCTTTAAATTAACTAATTTAAGATTAAAATTTAATTTTGGTTTAACTCGTTTTCTAAGGGAAATAGACAAAGTCTTTTTATTAAGAGCTACACGTAGTAGATGATTATAATTCTTTTTTTTATTTAAATTTTTTCTAATTAATCTTAATATATCAGTTTTAATACTAACATTAGATATTTTGTAAATTTTTATAGATTTGATTAAGTTTTCTATATGCTTTTTGAAAAATAAAATTTTTGGTGGTTTGTTAAAAATCCACATTGTAGTGAAAACACCATGATCACCCCAAAGATCATTAAAATTGACCTCTTTTAGATCTTTAAGTCGATAGGATTTTTTTAATGAGTAAGTTACCATCGATAGTTAAAAAAGATTCTGGGTGAAATTGAAATCCATAAACCTTATCTATATTGTTTTCAAACGACATTGCAACTTTTGAAATAGCACATCTCATAGTTATTTTAAAATTTCTAACATTAAAAGGTTCCTTTAACTTTAAAGAATGATATCTGCCTACTTTAAATTTTTTACCTCTATTAAACAATTTGCTTGAATTATTGACTATCACTTCAGACTGAAATCCATGATATATCTTTTTTTGTTCAATAATTTTTGCACCCTCAGAAAATAATATTTGTTGAAAACCCAAGCATATTCCAATAATTTTTTTCTTTCCCTTAAACTGATTATATATTTTGGATGATAACGGGTAATCCCTAGGTGAGCCTGGTCCTGGAGAAAAAACTATTGTATCAGCTGTATTTAATTTAGATTTATTGATTTCAGAAAAATCAT
>CACGET010000003.1 GCA_902572155.1 uncultured Pelagibacteraceae bacterium
TAAAATTATAGCAACACTTAACAATTCTAAAAATGTAAATATTTCTAAAATTAAAAAAGATTTTTTAACAAATTCTTCTTGTGGTGTTTGTGGTAAATCATCTTTGGATGCATTAGAAATTATCAAGAAAGATAAAACTGATTCTGATCAACCAAAAATTACTAAACATGTAATTATTCATTCTCCAAATATACTGAAAACCAACCAATCAGAATTTAGCAAAACAGGAGGAATACACGCTAGCGGACTTTTTAACAGCAAGGGTGAGTTAATTAACTTGAGAGAAGATGTTGGAAGACATAACGCTTTGGACAAACTTATCGGCAATGCATTAAATAACGATCAAATTAGGCCAAAAGATCAATTTATTACATGTTCTGGCCGATTGAATTTTGAACTGGTACAAAAGGTTTTAATGACTAATATTGGCATAATGATTGGGGTTGGTGCGCCAACTAGCCTAGCCATAGATCTAGCGAATAAATTTGACATGACCCTAATTGGTTTCGTAAAGAAGGATAGTTTTAACGTTTATACAAATAACAAAAAAGTTGTTGTAAATTAGTAAAAAAAAAGGGTTTTGTGTCAAAAAATATTAGTAATTTATCTGGCAGAATAGGTTTGAGAGATAATCTGTTTAAACAGATCTCGGAAAATAAGCTAAGTGAGTCTCCTAAGGATATCAACGAAATTGCTAAAGAACATAATATTGGTGTTTCGACAATTCATGGCGCTGAATCTTTTTATGAATTTTTAAGACCTTCTCACCGTGAAAAAAAAGCATTTGTATGTAATGGTAGCGCTTGCATGTGTGCAGGAACTCAAGAACCATTAAAGAAAAGATTAAAAGAAAAGCTTGGAGACGACAAAGTTGGTGAAATGTTCTGCCTTGGTTATTGTTATGAAAATCATGCTTTTCATTATGATGGTCAAAATTATGCAGGTAATGATATCAATAAAATTGATGAAATAATTAGTGGAAACGATTTAGAACAAGAAAAATTTTATTCAGAAAGCTTTGCCTCAACAAGTTTTTTGATGGATGATAAGCTATCTGATATTGACAAATTTGAAAATCAATTAAAAAAATTTATTAATACTGATAAACAAGAAATAATAAAATCATTATTAGACTCTAATTTAACTGGACGAGGTGGAGCTGGATTTCCAACAGGAATGAAATGGGATTTCTGCAGCAAAGCAAAGGGAGATAAAAAATATGTTATTTGTAATGCAGATGAAGGTGACTCAGGTGCTTACTCAGACAGATATCTCTTAGAGGATCAGGCTTTAAAAGTAATTTTTGGAATGGTTGTTTGTGGATATGTTATCGGAAGTGATGAAGGAGTTTTATATATTAGAGGAGAATATCCAAAATCAATTGAGTCATTAAATGCATCAATTAATTTATTAAAAAAACAAGGCTTGTTGGGTGATAATATTTTAGGAACAGATTTTTCTTTCGATTTAGGAATATGTATTGGCCAAGGCGCATACATATGTGGAGAAGAAACTGCGTTAATAGCATCTATTGAAGGTAGAAGAGCTGAAGTTGATGTGAGACCGCCATTTCCAGTTACAGAGGGTTTATATAAAAAACCAACTGTAGTAAATAATGTAGAAACCCTAGCTGCAGCAGCTGGTATACTTTTAAATGGTGCAGAAAAATTTTCTGTAATTGGTAATAAAAAATCAGCAGGCACTAAATTAGTTTGCTTTGATAGTTTTTTTAATAATCCAGGTGTTTATGAAATAGAAATGGGAACACCCATGAAAAAAGTTTTGTATGATATTGGTGGTGGATTTAAGGAAGATATAAAAGCATTACAAATTGGTGGTCCATTAGGAGGTGTTATTCCTATTGCTGAAGCTGAAAAACTAAATTTAGATTTTCAAGAATTTACTACAGCTGGATTTATGCTTGGACACGCAAGTATAGTTAGTATTCCTAAAGATTTTCCAATGGTTGAATATATTCATCACTTATTTGAATTTACTGCAGAAGAATCATGTGGAAAATGTTTTCCAGGTAGACTTGGTTCTTATAGAGGTAAAGAGATGTTTGATCAGTTAAAGAGTAAAAAGACCAAAATACCCTTAAAAGTGTTAAATGATTTGCTAATAACAATGAAAAAGGGTTGTTTATGTGCGCTTTGTGGAGCAATTCCTACTCCAATAATGAACATTCTTAAGTACTTTGGAGACGAAATGAAAAATGATATGGTTAAAGAAAATTAATGAGTTCTGAAAAAAGAAAAATTGCATACATTGATGGTAAACCATATGAAATTGGTCCTAATCATACATCTATATTAAAATTTGTTAAAAGCTATGTAGGTGAAAAAAAAGTTCCAACCCTTTGTGATGATCCTAACTTAGCTCCATACGGAGCATGCAGAGTGTGTTCAGTAGAAGTGGCTTTAGAGAAAGATGGTCCTACTAGAATTGTTGCTTCATGTCATACACCAGTTGCTGAAAACCAACATATTTTTACAACTAATGAAGGGTTAACAGATCTAAGAAAAAATATTGTTGAATTAGTATTAACAGATCACCCTATGGAATGTGATACCTGTGAGGTAAATAATAATTGTGAACTTCAAACAGTTGCAAATGATTTAGGAATTTCAGATCACAGATATAATTCTCCTAAACAACATAAAGGAATTCCAAGAGATACATCTCATGATTATATGAGAATGAATTTAGATAACTGTATCAACTGTGGAAGATGTGTTAGAGCATGTGATGAAATTCAAGGATCATTTGTTTTAACAATGAGCGGAAGAGGTTTTGAGTCTAGAATTACTACTGACAATGATATGGTGTTTGGGGACTCATCTTGTGTTTCTTGTGGTGCATGTGCGCACACTTGTCCTACAGATGCTATTTCAGATGTGTTTCAATCTAAATCTGCAGCTGTAGACAAAAAAGTTAGAACAACTTGTTCTTATTGTGGTGTAGGCTGTAATTTAGAAGCTTCAATAAAAGATGAAAAAGTTGTAGCAATTGATACTCCCAAAGAAACTGATGTTAATGCTGGACATACTTGTATCAAAGGTAGATATGCTTTTAGTTTTTATGACCACCCTGACAGATTAAAAACTCCATTAATAAAAAGAAATGGAAAGTTTGAGGAAGCTTCTTGGGATGAAGCTTATGATTTTATCAAAAAAGAAATGAATAGAATTGTGAAAGATAATGGTCCAGATGCATTTGCAGGTATTTCATCCGCCAGATGTACAAATGAAGAAAACTATGTTTTTCAAAAAATGATAAGAGCAGCTGTTGGTACAAACAGTGTTGATTGTTGTGCAAGGATTTGTCATTCACCGACAGCATGGGGAATGCAACAAACATTTGGAACCGGTGCAGCAACTAATTCTACAGAAGATATTTATCATGCAGATTGTTTCATAGTAATTGGAGCAAACCCTACAAATGCTCATCCTGTAACAGGTGCAAAAATTAAACAACAAGTAATGAAAGGGAAAAAACTAATTGTACTAGATCCAGTTACTACTGAACTAGCAAGACTAGCTGATTACCACATTAAACTTAGACCAGGAACTAACGTAGCTGTTCTTAACATGATGTTGCACTTTATTATCAAACATAAATTATATAACGCAGATTTTGTAAGAGATAGAACAGAAGGTTTTGAAAACTTTTTAAAAGAAATTGAAAGACAAGATGTTGATAAATTAGCTAAAGTAGCAGGTGTTGACAAACAATTAGTTAAAGAAGCAGCTATAGCTTATGCAACTGCAAATAATTCAATGGAATTTCATGGTTTAGGAGTTACAGAACAAGAGCAAGGATCAAAAACTGTAATGTTAATTGCAGATCTTGCTATGATCACTGGAAATATTGGAAGAAAAGGTGTTGGTGTAAATCCACTTAGAGGCCAAAACAATGTTCAAGGAGCAGCTGATATGGGTTGTCAACCTCACCAAGGTGCAGGATATTTTGAAGTATCAGATGAAAAAAATCAAAAATTTTATACTGAAAAGTATGGAGTAACTCATCCAACCAAAGCTGGTTTGAAAATTCCACAAATGTTTGAAGCTGCAATTGATAAAGAATTAAAAGGTCTATGGATTATTGGTGAAGATATCGTTCAAACAGATCCTAATAGTGCTCATGTTGTTGAAGCAATGAATTCATTAGAGCTTTTAGTTGTCCAAGAAATATTTATGAGTGAAACTGCGAAACTTGCAACCGTAGTATTACCAGGAACTACTTTCTTAGAAAAAGATGGTACATTTACAAATACAGAAAGAAGAATTCAAAGAGTTAATAGAGCTGTTCCTCCACTACCCGGAACAAAACCAGATGGACTAATTGTAACTGATATGATGCAAAAACTTGGATTTGATCAACCTACATATGATGCTGATCAAGTTTTAGGGGAGATTGCAGATATTGTTCCTTTCTTTAAAGGTGTTACGAGAGAAAGACTTGGAAAACTAGGTTTACAATGGCCAGTAAAAGAGGATGGAACTGATACACAAATTCTTCATACTGAAACATTTAAATTAGGAAAAGGTAGATTAAAAAATTTTGACTGGAAAGAGTCTAGCGAGATAGAGGCGAACCACAAAGATTATCCATTGATATTAACAACAAGTAGAGTTTTGCAACACTATAATGCAGCGACAATGACTAGAAGAACTAAGAATATTAATATTGTAGACGAAGATGTTCTTTTAATTCATCCAAATGATGCAGCTAATAGAGATCTTAATACTGGAGATATTGGAAGACTCTATTCTGGAAGAGGTGAAGTAGCTTTAAAAGTAGAGGTTACTGATAAGGTTAAAGAGGGTATAGTATTTACAACATTTCATTTTCCAGAGCATATGGTTAATATGGTTACAGGACATGGCAAAGATGAGGAAACAATGTGCGCAGAATACAAAGTATCTTCTGTAGAAGTTCAGAAAATTTCAAACCAATTTAAAACAGAAGTAAAACCAAAAGAACATCAAGCTGAAGTTAGTTAATTAAAATGACCATAGGATGGCATTTTGATAATACTTATTCAAAATTACCTGATACTTTTAAAGAAAACATTAAACCCACCCCAGTCAACGAACCTGAGATAGTAATCCTTAATAATGATTTGGCAGAAAAATTAAATCTTGATTTTTCTAAAGTTGATTCAAAAAATTTAGCACAGATATTTTCTGGAAATTCATTACCTGATGGAGCAAATACTATTGCTCAAGCTTATGCAGGACATCAATTTGGTCATTTTACAATGCTTGGTGATGGAAGAGCAGTACTTTTAGGTGAACATTTAGTTAATAAAAACAGCCGTTTTGATATTCAATTTAAAGGTTCTGGAAAGACCTCATTTTCAAGAAGAGGTGATGGAAGAGCAGTACTAGGTCCAATGCTAAGAGAATATCTTATCAGTGAAGCAATTTATGCTTTAGGTATACCAACTACAAGAAGTCTAGCAGTTGTTAAAACTGGTGAAGAAGTTGTCAGAGAACAATTGATGCAAGGGGCTATATTAACTCGAGTAGCTTCAAGTCATATTCGTGTTGGAACTTTTCAATATATCGCTGCCAAACAAAATATAAAAGATTTACAATTACTAATTGATTATACAATTGATAGACATTTTCCAGAAATTCAATCATCAAAGTCTAAAACATTAGATTTATTGAATCTTGTAATGGATAAGCAGTGCCAATTGGTTGTGGATTGGATGCGAGTTGGTTTTATTCATGGTGTAATGAATACTGATAATATGGCAATTTCCGGAGAAACTATTGATTATGGCCCCTGTGCATTTATGGATCAATATGATCCTCAAACTGTTTTTAGTTCAATAGATCAATTTGGAAGATATTCTTTTGAAAATCAACCAAGAATAACAAAATGGAACTTGGCAAGATTTGCTGAGTGTATTGTTAACCTTATTGATAAAGATGAAGATAAAGCAATAAAAATTGCTACTGAAACTATAAATAATTTTGAAAAAATTTATGAAAAAAAGTGGCTTAATATGATGCGAAATAAATTAGGTTTATTTGGAGAGAACAAAGATGATAAAAAATTAATTTTAGAACTTTTAAATTGGATGAAAGATAAAAAAGCAGACTATACTAATACTTTTTGTTATTTAATGAAAATAAGTGATATCAAAGATCAGATTTATAAAGATGAGAGTTTTAAAAAATGGCAAAAACTTTGGTATAAACGTCTAGATTTGAATAAAGTATCTGAGGAAAAATATCTCAAACTAATGAGATCTACAAACCCTCTAATTATACCGAGAAACCATAATGTTGAAGAAGCTCTTAAAGCTGCAAGTAAAAATGATTTTCAGTTGTTTAATGAATTATTAGAAGTTTTAAAGACACCTTATAAATCTAAAGAAAACATTTCTAAATTTTTAGAACCTGCTCCAGTCTCTAAAGAAAAATACCAAACATTTTGTGGAACATAGTTTTTTAAAGAACGTATGGTTCTGGTCTAGCTTTTTCACCTAATACTCTCTCTACTGCCATATTACTTATATCAATAGATTGATATGAGCCAGTTGTAATCAATTCTGTTAAGGCTCTACCAATGCCAGGAGCCTGCATTAAACCTCTACCTGTAAAACCTGTTGCTAAATAAACATTTTCAAATTTTGGATGTTTTCCGACAACTGCATTGTTGTCCAGTCTATTACAATCATAATAACCAGCCCAACCTCCTGTTAATTTTAATTCTTCAAATGCAGGTATTCTCTGTGCAAGAGCAGGCCAAACTAATTCTTCAAAATCATCCCATGCTGGCTCTAGATCTTCAGCTCCAAAAACAGATTTTGGTGATCCAGCTAAATATTCTTTACCTTCAGGTCTCCAATAAACACCTGTGGTTAGATCTCCAGTCAAAGGCATTTCTGGAATATGTTTAGGGCATTTTACTCTAAAAACTGTATGTTTTTGTGGTTCAACTGGAATATCCTCTAGCAATTCTTTTGTCCAACATCCTGCAGCAGATATGATTGTTTTAGCTTTAATTTCTGAAAGACTTTTAACCTCACCTTTTATAAACACTGCACCAAGTTCTATTGCTTTACTTTTTAAAGCGCTATGAAATAAAAAAGGATCTATCCATCCTTCACTTTTGTTATCAGTAAAAGTTGCTGTTTCAATACCTTCATTATTTATATATGGAAAAAATTTTGAAAGTTCAGATCCTTTAATATTTTTTGTACCAGCATCACATGCTTTATGATTTTCTAATGCCTCATATTGTTCTTCAGCATGCTCAGAGCCAAACATCAATAAATATCCATTTGGAACCATGCTAGCTGTAGGATTAGGATTCTTCTCTGTTTTTAATAATTCTGGAATTTGAAAAATAAATTCTCTTGCAAACTTTCCTAATAAAATATTTTCTTTTTGATAAAATTGTCTTCTAAAACCACCTAATGAAAGAGGAAAAGATGCAGTTTTATATGTGGGGTCTCTCTCTATAACTTTTACTTTTCTACCTTCTTTTGAGAGAAAGTATGCTGAAGCTGCACCAATTATACCACCGCCAATTATTACAACATCATCCATAACTAATTTAAATAATATATACTTAAATTGAGCACTAGTGCAAAGCAGCTCCAAAGTAAATAGGGAATCATCAAATATGAACTAATTAAATTGACACGTTTAAAATTTTTAATGAGAATAATTATCATAATAATAAGAGCAATTAAAACTAAGACTGAAATTAAGATTTTATGAAATACGAAAAATGTAATACTCCAAGTTGTATTAATTATTATATGAATAAAATAGATATATATTGTTTTCATGTCTCTGTTTTTACTGTGCCAAAATAACCAAATAGCTATCGTCATCATTAAATAAAGAGTTGTCCAAACTGGAGCAAAAATCCAATCTGGTGGACTAAACGATGGTCTAATTATTGATGAATACCAAGGTTCTTTAAAATTGACTGTGGCCATTCCACCAATTAAAGAAGCTGAAAAAGTGATGATTAAAAAAAGTATAAATGTTAAAAATTTATTTTTAAGCATAATAATAATATACATTAACATAAGATGAATAATAAAACTATTTGGATCACTGGTGGTAGCACCGGTATAGGTAAAGCCCTAGCAATAAAGTTTGCTAACAACGGATGGAATGTTGCAATTTCAGCAAGAAGAGAAAATCTTTTAAATGAATTATCTGATAAATATGAAAATATAACTTCTTTTCCACTTGATGTTACTGATAAAATAAAATGTGCAGAAGTTTTTACTCAAATTAAAAATAAATTTCAGGAAATAGATATATGTTTTTTTTCAACTGGAACATGGAATCCAAAAAAAGAAAAAGATATCGACGTTGATCAAATTGAAGATGTTTTTAAAATAAACTTTTTTGGAACTTTAAATTCTATTAAGGCAGTTGAACAATATTATAGAGATAGAAAAAAAGGTATTATTACAATAGTTTCTTCAATTGCGGGCTACAGAGGATTACCTAATTCTACAGGTTATGGTCCTTCAAAATCGGCATTGAATAACTTAGCTGAGAGCTTGTATTTTGATTTCAAGCGCTCAAATGTGAGAGTTTGCTTAGTTTCTCCAGGTTTTATAAAGACACCTATGACAGATAAAAATGATTTTAAAATGCCATTTTTAAAATCACCTGAATATGCTGCAGATAAAATTTATGATGGTTTAATTAATAAAAAAATATTTGAAATTCATTTTCCTAAAGAACTGACACTTACATTGAAACTTTTAAGTTTTTTACCAAGTAAAGTATACTTTTATTTAATTGGAAGACTCACAAAATATCAAAAAAAAAATTAGTCTTTAACAAAAACAACTGTTAACTCAGCAACTTTAAATCCAAATTTTGTCATAGTAGCTCTATTTATTGCTACTTTTTCATCTTGTTTAAATATCCAATCATCAAATGTTATTTTCATCTCTTTACCTTTAACTGGAACTAATAAAACATATTCAAATTTAAAAGCTGGCCCGTAAGAATAACCTTTTGCTTTACCAACAACATCTCCAGCTGTTCCTTCATAATTGTTTTCATCTATTTTATTAATTATCCATTCTCTATTTTGAATTTCACCATCATCCCAATTGAACTTTTCTTTTAAAATCAGCTGCTTACCATTCCAAGTTCCGTTTAAATTTGCAGAAAATTGTCTTGTAACTTTACCAGACCTATTTTGTAGTACACCCCAAGCCTTAACATTACCTGTTAAATACTCTTCTATGATTAATCTTGGTTTTTTATCTTTAAAATCTTCTGGATTCATTTTATTATTTGAACAGTTTGTAAATAAGAAAAGTATTATAATCAATGAAATTGATTTAAAATATTTTATATAGCGCATACTTATCTCCTTTTAATCTACTATTTATTTTGAAGAGAAAACTGAATAAGATCAATGTTTTTTGATTTAAATCCTGCTTCACAATAGGAAAGATAAAACTCCCACATTCTTTTAAAAGTATTATCAAATCCTTGACTCTTAATTAAATCCCATTTCTTATTAAATTCATGTCTCCAAATAGCTAGTGTGTTAGCATAGTGATCTGCATAAGAGATATAGGAATTTATAGTCAATCCATTAGCGGATACATGTTTGTTGATGCTATTTTTGTTTGGGAGAAATCCACCTGGAAAAATATATTTTTGAATGAAATCCTCTTTATTTTTATATCTGTCAAAAAGACTATCATCAATAGTAATAGCTTGAATTGCTGCTTTACCATCAGTGGATAAATTACTTTTTATTGTGTTAAAATAACTTTCTAAATAATTTTGACCAACTGCTTCAATCATTTCAATTGAGGCTATGGAGTTATATTTTCCTTTTAAATCTCGGTAATCCTTTATCTCTATATTAACTTTTTCATTTAAACCACATTTGTGAATTCTCTCTTTAGTATAATCAAATTGTTTTTTTGAAATAGTAATACAATCAAGTTTAACATCATATTTCTTTCCTAAATATTCAGCAAAACCTCCCCAGCCACATCCAATTTCTAAAACTTTGTCTCCATTATTTGGGCGAATTAAATCTATCAACTTTTGATATTTATTATTTTGTGCATCAGACAAATCTTTTTTTTGGTCATCAAATATTGCACTTGAGTATGTCAAAGTATCATCCAGCCAGAGTGAAAAAAATTCATTTCCCAAATCATAATGCTTCGCAATATTTTTCTTGCTTCGTTCTTTAGTATTTTTAATTATCTTGTTTTTTACATAATTGAGTATTGGTATATCGAGTGCGCCTGCAAATTTATGAATTATCTTAATATTTCTTGCAGTTATTTCTATTAAATTTGAAAGATTATCGGTCTCAAATTCATTTCTCATGTAAGATTCTGCTAGTCCAACACTCCCCGTTCTAATTAAGTTATATGTAAAGTTAGGATTTTGTATTTTTAATTTAACTTTTAAATTTTCATTTAAATTACCAAAACTTAATATTTTTCCATCAAAAGTAGTAATTTCTAAATATCCATAATCAATTTTTTTTAATATGTTAAATACTAATTTATCTGTAGCTTTATATAAAAACATTAATTTTCAATTGTTGTATTATTCTTTAATTTCAATTTTTTTTTTATGAATTTAATTCCTTTACTCCATAATTTAAACGCTTCAAAATGTATCGCTATAATAATTTTAAAAGTCATTAATGGGTGTTTAATATAAGATTTTAGCAACTCACTGCTTTTTAAATCTGCTATATAACCATCTTGAGATGCATATAACAATTTATCATCATTATTATCATATTGATCTATAACAACTGACATTTTTTTATCTGGTAATAGTGTTCTGAAAAAATATTTACAGTCCATTTCAATAAATGGTGATACATGAAATTTTTTTAAGCAATTATGTTGTAAGAGTTTATCGGTATTATTGATTTTAAAAATATATGTATGTTGTTCTCCAAAAGTATTTTTAACTTCATAAAAAATTGCAATCAGTTTATCTTGATTATTGTATACATAAAAAACACTTAACGGATTAAATACATATCCAAAAATTCTAGGGTAGCATAAAAGTTTAATCTTAACATTTTCAGAACTTATGCTGTTTTGATTTAAATTTTTTTTAACCCAATTTATTATAGAAGTTCCATCTCTATTGCCATGATCTTTGTCATAAAAACTTATGAGGTTTATTTTATTATATGAAAAAAATCGCACTTGTTTATCTAAATAATCAAGTTCAGATAAATCAATCAACAATGAAAATACACTATATTTGAAAAAATGTTCTTTAGGTTTAAATCTCTTATGAATTACTGTTCCATTATATATATTTGAATTAATCATCAAGATATTTGAGCATTTCTATAGAAGATTTTATTCCATCTTCGTGAAATCCATAACCAAAATAACTACCGCAAAATAATATATCTTTTTGATTTTGCAATTTTGATAGCATTATTTGACTATTTAATGCAGTTTTATCAAAATAAGGATGGGTAAATTTTACTTCTTTTAAAATTTTAGTTTTATCAATCTCAAAATAAGGATTTAAAGTTAAAAAAATATTTTCATTACAATTTAAATTTTGCAATAAATTTAGCCAATAAGTAATTGAATTTTTTGCACTATCTTTATTATCTATTGACGAATTCCAAGAACACCAATTTTTTTTATTTTTTGGCATTGCTCTTTTATCTGTATGTATTATGGCTATATTTTCCCTATAACTAAAATTTGATAAAATCTCATTTTCCTCAACCGTAGGATTATCTATTAAAGAAAGAGCCTCATCTGCATGAGTGGCTAAAACAATTTTATCATAATTAAAGAACTCATTTTCACCTCCATAATATAAATCTATGCCTGATAGCTTTCTTTTTATTTTAGTGATTTTATAATTTTTGAAATATTCTCCACTTACCTTAGAAATAACTTTATTTACATAACTTCTACTTCTATTTGAAACAGTATACCACTGTGGTCTGTTTTTTAATTTAAATAATCCATGATTTTGAAAAAATTTAAAAAAAAATTTTATAGGCATTTTACTTGCTTCTACTGGAGGCATCGACCAAATTGCTGAAACCATAGGTATTAAATGATAATTTATAAATGTTGAAGATAGCCTGTTATGTCTAAGATATTCACCCAATGTATAGTTTTCATCTTTAATATTGATTTTATCACTTTTTTTATAAAACTTTATAATATCAAAAAACATTTGTATAAATTTTAAATTTAAAATATTTGATTTATTAGAAAAAATTCCTCTAATGCCATTTCCACAATATTCAAAATTAGTATTGTCGACTGAAACTGAAAAGGACATATTGCTTTTTTCTATGTCTACATCGTTTTCTTTGAAAAATTTTATTAAATTTGGATATGTTTGAAAATTAAATACTATAAATCCAATATCAACTGAAACCTTTTTACCATTCAAAATTAGATCTAGTGTGTGAGAATGTCCTCCAAAATGATCCTCTCTTTCATATAAGTCTACGTGATGTTTTTTTGATAAATAATAGGCAGCACTTAGCCCAGATATACCTGAACCGATAATTGCAATTTTCATTAACTATTATGCCTTAATTTTATTAAAGAATAAAATTGCAATAATACCGCAAAAAGAATAATTGCACCTCCTATTAAACCAAACATTGATGGTCTTTCACTAACAAATAAAAAGGCCCAAAGTGGGCCTAAAACTGACTCTGACAACATTATAATTCCAACCATTGCGGAGGGGGTTGTTCTTGCCCCTATTGTTATAAATATAAATCCAAAACCAACTTGAAAGAATCCTGCTAAAAATCCTAAAAAAATATCATGAGAAGAAATCATAATTTTTGTTGATAATAAATATCCAATTATACAGGAGCAGACTCCTGCTACTAATTGAGCAGGAACCATATCAACATTTGGAAACTTCCTAACGATGATAATCAGTACTGCAAACGTTATGGGCATAGAAAAAGCTGCTAAATTTCCTGACAATTCTCCAGGTGTTAAGGAATTTCCAACCATTAAAAAGACTCCTGACATAGCCAAAATAATTGAGGCTAATGTTATGGCTGAAATCTTTTCTTTTAAAAAAAAATATCCAAATATTGCTAAAAATAATATTTGTAGAGAGATAATAAAATTTGTATTTGCAACTGTTGTATTGTACATCGCAAATACATACCCGCAGAAACCAAACGACAATACTATTCCACCAATTAATCCAGGTAATCCAGATTTGTAAAAAGCTTTAAAAGTATCTTTTTTATATGTTAAAATTAAAAAAGTTAGAACTGTAAGTGAGAAAAAAATTGATCTCCAAAACAAAATTTGCCACAAGGTTGCCCCCTCAAATGATTTAACTATCAAGCCTCCAAAACTTAAACTTAAAGCTCCTAAGAAGATTAAAAGCGGACCGGGTAATTTAACAATAAAGTTCATTTAATTTGAGAAATAATGTTTTTTGTTTCCATTTGATATAAGTCGTATAGGGTTTCTGCTTCAGGTAAATCTATTTCTTGAAATTTTATTTTTGATCCAGATGTTAATTGTACAAGCTTGTCATAATCAGCACTTATCACAACACCTATCTTAGGATACCCGCCAATTGTCCCATGATCTGAAAGCATAATAATTGGATTTCCATCTGAAGGTACCTGCACCACTCCTTTTATTAAACCTTCAGATTTAATATTTGTATTAACAATATTATCAATTTTATGACCTTCTAATCTCATTCCCATCCTGTCTGATAACTTTGAGATGGTAAAAGATTTATTGAAAAATGCATTTATTCCCTCTTTTGAAAAATAATCATAATTAGTTCCCTTAATAACTCTAATTTTTTCGATCTTTGTGTTGATATGCTTTAACTCTTTAGTTGATTTTAAAGAGATTATTTTTGAAATTATTATTTTTTGCCCGTCAGATATTTTTTCTCCATTATTAGAACCAAGTTGTGCCTTAGTATTGGTTGAACAACTTCCCCACTGATATTTCAAATCAAATTCACCACTTATTGCTAAATAACCATAGACAGATTTATTTGTAGACAGGATATCAATTTCATCCCCATCCTTAATCAAGTAACTTTTATTACAACTTCCTTGAGTTTCCACCATATCTCTTTTAATTTTGAAAATAACATCTCCAGTTATTGCAATATTAATATTTTCACCATGATATTTAAATAATGGTCCTTGATAGGCAAACTCTATGACTGGTGAACTTAAATCATTTTCTAGTAAACTATTAGCTATTAAGTAATTTCTACCATCCATCGCTCCACTTAATGGGATTCCGATATGATGTAAATTACTCCTACCCTTATCTTGAAAAGTGGTATTAATACCTGCTCGAAATACTTCAAAATAATTTTTAATCATTAAAATTTTTATATTGATTTATATCTATTCTTTTAAAAAAAATTGAATCTCCAGGACTAATTAAATTAGGATTTGTCTCATTTGATTTGTCAAATACACTAATAGGTGTATTCCCAATTATGTTCCATCCACCCGGACTTTCAAAAGTGTAGATATTTGCAAATTGTTCTGTTATACCCACTGATCCTTTAGGAACTCTCACTCTAGGAGTTTCTAGTCTTTTTGCTTGTAGGTCATTATCCAGATCACCAAGAAATGGCATTCCTGCAATAAAACCTGTCATATAACAAAAATATTCTTTATTAAAAAAACTATCTAAAATTTTATTTCTATTTAAATTTAATTTTTTTTCTAGTCTTTCAATATCTAGTGAAAACTTTTCATTACAACATACTGGAATTTCAATTTTTTTTGATGATAAGTTTTCATTAGGATCTAGAGAAATATTTTCAATTATCTTTTTTATTTTATTAAAATTCGTTTTTGTTAAATCTAAAGAAATTATCAATTTATTATAAGAAGGTGTAAGATTGATGATGCCTTGAATATTTTGATTTCTAATACTTTGAAAATATCTGATTACTTTCGAATTTATCTCTTTATTAACACTATTGCCAAAATCACAATATAAAGCCGCATCTCCAAGATTGGATATATTTTTTATCATGCCATGTTATACTTAACTATTATAACTATGGAAATTAATATAAATTGTGATTTAGGAGAAAAATCTAAGCTTCACTCGAATAAGCATGATCCTGATTTATTGAAGATTGTAAATTCCGCAAATGTTGCTTGTGGTTTTCATGCTGGAGATGAGGATACGATGAATCAGGTTATTCAAATATCTAAAGATAATGGTGTTAGCATAGGAGCACATCCTTCATTTAATGATCCAGAAAATTTTGGTAGATCAAGAATTAATTTATCTTCCTCTGAAATAAGGAAATTAATTGTTGAACAATATGAAACTTTACAAAATATTGCAGTAAAATATAATGAAAACGTAAGTCATATTAAACCACATGGTGCATTAAATAACATGGCTTGTGAAGATATTGAGCTAGCTAATATTTTAGCTAAAACCATAAAAGAAATTAGCAAAGATATGATTTATCTAGTTCCAACAGGATCTAAAATGGAAGAAGCTGCAAAAAAACTTAATATGAAGATAGCCTGTGAAATATTTGCTGATCGAAATTATGAAGATGACGGAAATTTAGTTTCTAGAAAAAAATCGAATGCTTTGATTACAGATCCTAAAAAAGCTAAAGAACATGTGTTAAGTATGGTTAAGAATCAGTCACTTAATTGTCACAGTGGAAAACAGATACCTTGTGAAATTGACTCGGTGTGCATACATGGAGATAACGTAAGTGCATTAGCTACAGCTAGTTCTATAAAAGAAGATCTTAAAGCTAATGGACTTTTATTAAAACCTTTAAACTTTATGGAGAAATTTATTTAATGCTTAAAAATATTCTTATTACTTTTTTTTTAACAATCTTATTATCATCAAATTCGTACTCTGCTGGTAGCAGCAACGATGACAGTTCATCCAAAAAAAAATCTAATTATGATAAAGCTGTTACTTTAATCAAATCAGCAAAAAAATATGAAAAAAAAGGTAAGACCGAGAAAGCCAGTAAAAGATATCTTAAGGCACAAAAACTTTTGCTAAAATCAAATGAAAGTAAACCCAACAGTCCTGATACATTAAACTATCTTGGATTTACAACTAGAAAACTTGGAGATTATGAAAATGGTGAAAAATATTATTTACAAGGATTGGAATTAGATCCAAATCATATTGGAATTAATGAATATCTAGGAGAGCTATACGTTACTACTAATAGAATTGATCTTGCAAAAAAAAGGCTGGAAATTTTAAAAAGTTGTAATTGTGAAGAATATAATGAACTTAAAGAAATAATTAACGGTACAAAAAAATCTAAGTATTAATTTTTATTATATGACCAAAAAGTTTAAATAGTTTTGATTGAAATATTCTAAATTTAAAATAATATAATCTCACTTTGTTAGAAGAATCTCTTATACTGCTGCAAATTATTTTTATTGATATTATCTTAGCTGCAGATAATGCAATAATAATTGGCTTAATTGCGGCTAATTTTGTTCCCAAAAATAGAAAACAAATAATTTTATGGGGTGTAGCTGGTGCTTTGGTATTTAAAATAGTTTTTGCTGTTTTTGCGACTTATTTATTTAAATTTTACTTTATAAAAATTTTAGGTGGATTGTTGTTAGTATGGATAGTTAATGATTTAAGAAAAGATTTATTTGAAATAAAAAAAATAAAATCACCAACAAAAAAATCTAAAGAACCATCTTATATACAAAGTGTATATAAAGTTTTATTTGCTGACATAACAATTAGTTTTGATAACGTTATAGGTGTAGTTGGAGCTTCAAAGGGAAACTTTGGTTTTATGATATTTGGTCTCGTGCTTTCAGTAGTTCTTACTGGAGCTTTAGCTACTTATTTAGCAAATTACATACAAAAACACCTATGGATAGCCTATATCGGATTGGGTTTTATTTTACTAATAGCAATTCAGCTTATAATTGGTGGTCTTGTGGATTTGGAAATACTCTCAATTAATGAAGGATTTAAAAAGTATTTTTAGTAAGAGTGTTTTTTTGAAGGATATTTTTTTAGCTTAACATCTTCGCTAAATTTTTTTACCCCGCTCTTAATATATTTTTTTATATTTACAAATTTTTTTACAAATTTTATCTTTGTTTCGTTTAATCCAATTAAATCATCTGTAACTAAAACTTGTCCATCACAATTTACTGAGGAACCTATTCCAATAGTTGGTATTTTTAATATTTCTGTAATTTTTTTTGCAGTAGAAGTTTTGATACATTCAAGAACAATTGCAAAAGCTCCAGAATTTTGTAACAAGATTGCGTCATTAATCAATGTTCTTTTTTCACGCTCAGTTTTACCTTTGGATCTAAATTTTCCTTTAATTGTTTGAGGCAAAACACCCAGGTGTCCCATAACAGGTATCTTGTTTTTTATTAAATAATTAACCTGTTTAATAATTTTTTTTCCACCCTCTAATTTAACAGCATCACATTTTGTATCTTTAATTATTTTTTTTGCATTTTTTAAAGCTTTATTATTTGAATCATAAGTATTAAAAGGCATATCAACAACCATCAAACTTTTTTTTATACCCATTTTTACACTTTTTGAATGGTCCAGCATGTTAGTGAGTGTTACTTTTCTAGTTGTGTTAAAATTGTACAAAACAGATCCTAATGAGTCTCCTACTAAAGTGATATCAGCATATCTGTCAACTTCTTCTGCCATGTTTTTTGAGTATGCGGTAAGACAAACAATTTTTGTTTTATTTTTTTTATTAATTATCTTTTGTATTTTTTTATTCATTTATTCAAGTTCAATAGTACTTGGTGGTTTAGACGTTATATCATAAACTACTCTATTAATTCCTCTTATACTATTTACTATTTTATTTGAGATTGTTTGCATAAATGATTTTTTAAATTCGTAAAAATCTGCTGTCATTCCATCTTCTGAAGTAATAGCTCTTAACAAACATAAATATTCATAAGTTCTATTATCGCCCATTACACCTACCGTTTTTACGGGTAACAGTGCTGCATAAGCCTGCCAAATTTTATCATAAAGGCCATGCTCCCTAAGTCCTTTAATGTAATAATCATCTGCTTCTTTTAAGATCTTAATTTTCTCCTTAGTAATAATGCCTGGCATTCTAATTGCTAAGCCTGGACCTGGAAAGGGGTGTCTTGATATAATTTCTTTATTCAAATTTAGTTCAAGCCCTAACTTTCTAACCTCATCTTTAAATAAATATTTTAAAGGTTCTACAAGTTTCAGTTTCATTTTTTTTGGCAGTCCTCCTACATTATGGTGAGATTTTATTTTAGAGGTTTGGCTTCCTGTTACAGACTTACTTTCAATAAGATCTGGATAAAGTGTCCCTTGGGCTAAAAATTTTACATCTTTAATTTTTTTTGAGTATCTCTCAAAAATTTTAATAAATAAATTTCCAATGATTTTTCTTTTTTTTTCTGGGTCAGATACATTTTTTAATTTTTTAAAAAATTCCTGCTCAGCATTTACATATATTAAATTCATTTTTAATCTTTTTTTAAATGTTTTAACTACCTGAATTTCTTCATTTTTCCTCAAAAGTCCTGTGTTAACAAATATACAATATAATTTTCGTCCAATAGCTTTATTAAGAAGTTGAGCAACAACGCTACTATCAACTCCACCCGATAAAGCACAGATTACTCTATTAGATCCCACTTGATCTTTAATTTCTTTAATCAATTGAAATTTTTGATCTTTAGACGACCAGTTCTTTTGTATTTTACATATTAAAAAAATAAAATTACTAATAATTTTTTTGCCATTTTCAGTGTGGGTCACCTCTGGATGAAATTGGACACCAAAAAAATTTTTCAATTTATTTTCTACAATTGAAAATTTTGAGTTTTTACTTGAGGCTATAACCTTAAAATCTTTTGGTAATTTTGTAACTTGATCAGCATGACTCATCCATACTTTTTTAAATTTACTTTGATTAAAAAAATCCTTTGTTAATAAACTATTTCTTTTTTTATATAAATTTGCTAGACCAAATTCTCTATCTTTTGATTGTTTAACCTTACCGCCTTTTAACTTCGATAAAATTTGATGACCAAAACAAATACCTAAGATAGGAATATTCTTTTCTAATATTTTTTTATCAAACGAATATTTGTTTATTTCATAAACATTTAATGGTCCTCCAGATAAAATAATACCTTTAATAGTTGCGTTTATGTTTGAATGTTTTATTTTTTTATGACTTGCTATTTCACAAAAAACTCCTAATTCCCGAATTCTTCTGGCAATAAGTTGCGTAAATTGTGATCCAAAATCTATTATAAGAATTTTATTAAGATTTTGATCAAGACTCATTTTTTGATTCTATATTCTTTAAGGACTGTTTTATTGAGTCATTTTCATCACACAGCTTTTTACAGACTTTTACAAATGTTCCTGAAAGATCTTTTACTTTTGAATAATTTGATTTTTCTAATGCTATTTTCATGGACATTAATATGGCTTCTTCATTGGTGGGTTCAATTAATAAAACCGTGTCTAGATTTTGTTCTTCTTTTTTTTGATCCTCTTTTTTATTATAAATCTTTGCTAGAAATAAGTATGATCCAACGTTTTTGGGATTGTAAACAATGTGTCTTTCAAATAAAAACTTTGCATCATCATATTTTTTTTCTTTATACATTTTAAGCGCTTCATCATAAAAACTCTCGTTTGCTATTGCTATACTTGTAATTGATAACCATATAAACACTGAAAATATAAATTTTATTATTTTAGTCATTAGTATTTGTCATCATTTTTTACCATATCAACGTTATGAACCATGCTTTCATAAAAGCCTGCTTTTGTTATTTTAACAAAGTTAGCTTTATATCTGAGCTTACTTATTACTTTCGAACCTAAATATCCCATAGATGATTTTAAACCTCCAATGAGTTTATAAATGATTAATTCTACCTTTCCTTTATATTTAACAAACCCTTCAACTCCCTCTGGAACATATTTAGAACTGTCTTTTTGTTTTACTTGAAAATATCTATCTGCCGAACCTTTATTCATTGCTCCTACAGATCCCATGCCTCTAAAGCTTTTGAACATTTTTCCATTCTTTTTAATTAATCTTCCAGGAGTTTCATCTGTACCCGCAAATAATGAGCCAATCATAACTGCATCAGCTCCCGCTGCAAAAGCTTTTGCAAGATCACCTGAGTATTTTATTCCTCCATCTGAAATTATTTTTATATTTTTATTTTTAATACCATTTTTAACTGAAATTATTGCGCTTAATTGAGGAACACCAATTCCTGCAACTAATCTGGTAGTACATATTGATCCAGGGCCAATTCCTACTTTAACAATATCAACTCCAAGTTTTATTAAAAATTTCGCTGCTTCAGCCGTAGCAATATTTCCTGCACATAAAGCAATTTTTCTATTTTTCGTTTTTTTAATATATTTAATAATTTCAGAAACTTTTTTTGTATGACCGTGAGCTGTATCTACAACAATTAAATCTATGCCTTCTTTTAAAATAGCCTTAGCTCTTTTAAATTCTTGAGGTCCAGCCCCTACTGCAGCTCCAACAAATAATTTTTGTTTTTTAACTTTCCTAATTTCTACAATCTGTTTTTTTATATCTAAATTTCTATGTATTACTCCTATACCTCCAGCTTTTGCAATTGCTATTGCCATTTTGCTTTCTGTTACAGTATCCATTGCCGCTGAAAGCAAGGGCGTCTTAAGTTTAAGGTATTTTGTAAGTTTTATACTTGTATCGACTTCAGACGGAAGTATCTCTGAATAATTTGGTGTTAATGTTACATCATCAAAGGTAAGTGCTTCTTTTATTGAAACCATATTCTTTTATATATGATTCCCTAAAATTTGAAAGACACTATCTAAGTTTTCTACAAATTATAAAGCTTTCTTTTGAATCTTTACGGCTAGATTTAGGTTTAAAAACCTTAACTTCTTTAAAAATTTTTTTTCCTTCTGCGACTATTTCGTTAAATGAGCCTCCCATAAATATTTTAGATATAAAATATCCATCTCTTGAAATTATTTCCTTTGAAAAAAACATTGCATCTTTACATAGTTCACCAGTTTGAATTGAGTCTATATTCTTTATGCCGGTTGTGTTTACTGCCATATCTGAAATTACAGCATCAACTTTATTCTTAATGTGATTTTTTATTTCATTTTGTACTTCCATATCTGTAAAATCACCTTTTATTTGTATCGTTTTTTCTATTAAGTCTATTTCTTTTAAATCTATTGAAATTAATTTTCCACTTTTTACAACCTTTGAAACATATTGAGACCAACTGCCGGGTGCTGCACCAATATCAATTACCGTCATTCCTCCTTTAAAAATTTTAAATTTTTCATCAATTTCTTTTAATTTATATGCTGATCTTGCTCTATAACCGTCAATTTTGGACTGTTTTACATAAGTATCTCTTTTTTGTTTGATGACCCAATTTTTTGAAAATTTATTTTTCTTCAATTACAGTACATCTTCAAGATCATCTTCATCTTGTTTTGAGTTTTGATGTTCGTTTTGTTTTTTAAGTTTTTGATAATGTAAAAAACTTATAGGTAATAATGCCAAATAAATTAATGCACTAATTGCGATTACGCTTAAAGTATAAATTAATAGCAAAACAAAAAAAACAATTATACCAAATAATAAAAAAATACTTGTTTTTCTAGGTATAACTATTTTCTTAAATGAATATGTTGGAAACTTACTTATTAATAGAATTGAAGTAATTATAAAAAATATTGGAACTATTAAATCATAATTAATATTTATATAATTAAATCCACTTAAACTAACAATTAAAGGAGTTAATACTAATATACCACCAGCTGGCGATGGAACCCCTTCAAAAAAGTTATCTTTCCATGAGGACTCTTGCTCACTATTTATATTAAATCTAGCTAATCTTAAAGCAACACAAATTACGTAAACTAAACATAATAACCATCCAAATCTTTCTAGTGTATTTAGTTTCCAAAAAAACATTATAAATGCTGGTGCAACACCGAAGCTTATCATGTCAGTTAAAGAATCTAATTCTTTTCCAACTTTTGAGGTTCCTTTAATAAGTCTCGCAATCCTTCCATCTAAACCATCGATTACTGCTGCAAAAATTATTGCTATAATTGCGAATTCATATTTTCCGTCAAGAGCAAATCTAATTGATGTTAATCCAATACAAACACCTATTAGTGTCAGCATATTAGGCAATATTACTCTAGCATTTTTTTTTTCTTTTAATATTTTGAGATTATTTTTTGGCTGCTCCATAGCTATTTTTGAGCTAACAAAGTCTCTCCAGAAATAGATTTTTGGCCAATTTTAACAAGAGGACTGTAGTTTTCATAATAAATGTCTACTCTACTTCCAAATCTAATCATTCCTATTCTTTCACCTTGTGCTAACGTTTGGTCTTTATTAGTTTCACAAACAATTCTTCTAGCGATTAAACCTGCAATTTGAACTACAACAATATCATTATCAAAATTATCTTTTATTTTGTAATAATTTCTTTCATTGTCCTCGCTTGCCTTATCTAAAGAGGCATTAACAAATTTTCCAGGTTTATAAAAAATTTCCTCTATTTTTCCAGCACATGGAGTTCTATTAACATGACAATCGAATACATTCATAAAAATACTAATTTTATTAAATTTCTTATCTTGTAAGTTTAATTCTTTTGGACCATCAGTTTCCTCTACTTTTATTACTTCACCATCAGCTGGACTAACTAAATAATTTTCATCATCTATAATTACTCTGTCTGGGTCTCTGAAAAAATAATAAACCCATACATTAATAATTATAGCTATGGTTCCTAAGAAACTATTAATACTCAAGAGTATAATCGAAATGATCCCAGAAATGACTAGAAACTTGTATCCTTCAGCATGGATTTTTGGAAATATTTTGTTAATCATGTTCTTATATTTGATAATTTTTGATTAATATGTATATAAAATCACAAAATTCAATTAATAAGATATATAAATTAAGTGAGTAAAATTAGCATTAAAAACCCTGTCGTAGAGCTTGATGGTGATGAAATGACAAGGATAATTTGGCAATTTATTAAAAATAAACTTATCCTTCCTTATCTAGACCTTGGAATTGAGTATTACGATCTAGGAATGAAAAATAGAGATAATACTAAAGATCAAATAACGATTGATTCTGCTAATGCAATTAAAAAAAATGGTGTTGGAATTAAGTGTGCTACAATTACTCCTGATGAAGCACGTGTTGAAGAGTTCAATTTACAAAAAATGTGGCGATCTCCTAATGGCACAATAAGAAATATAATTGGAGGAACAGTTTTTAGAGAACCAATTATATGTAAAAACATTCCTAAACTAGTCCCCTCGTGGACAGATCCCGTTGTAATTGGAAGACATGCTTTTGGTGATCAATATCGAGCAACTGATTTTAAAGTTCCTGGTAAAGGAAAGATGGAAGTAAAATGGACCGCTGAAGATGGATCAGATGAAATTAAATATGAAGTTTTTAATTTTCCTGGACCAGGAATAGCTTTATCAATGTATAATTTAGATAAATCTATAGAAGATTTTGCTAGGTCTTGTTTTAACTATGGGCTAATGAAAAGTTGGCCAGTATATCTTTCAACAAAAAATACAATTTTAAAACAGTACGATGGAAGGTTTAAAGATATATTTCAAAAAGTGTTTAATGATGAATTCAAAGATAATTTTGCTAAAAATAAAATTACATACGAGCATAGATTAATAGATGATATGGTTGCTTGTGCTATGAAATGGAGTGGGAAATATATCTGGGCTTGTAAAAATTATGATGGTGACGTTCAGTCAGATACTATGGCTCAAGGCTATGGGTCTTTAGGATTGATGACTAGCACATTATTAACTCCAGATGGAAAAGTTATGGAGGCTGAAGCGGCACATGGCACAGTCACTAGACACTATAGAATGCACCAAGAAGGTAAAGAAACTTCCACGAATCCTATTGCTTCAATTTTTGCTTGGACAAGAGGTTTGGCTCATAGAGGAAAGTTAGATAATAATGATGAATTAATCCAATTTTCAAAAAAACTTGAAAAAGTGTGTATAGATTGTGTACAAAATGGATCTATGACTAAAGACTTGTCTATTTTATTAGGTCCTGGGAATAAATATTTAACTACTAATCAATTTTTAGATAAGATCGACTCAAATCTTAAAAAAGTGTTAAATTAATTGGAAAACAAATTAGAAAATATACTTTTTATCAATACTGGAGGTGGAATAGGTGATGCTTTAATGTGTTTGCCTATATTTCATTATATTAATGAAAATTTTTCTCCAAAAAATATTTTTTATTACTCGGCTGATTTAGAAAATTTTTGGTTTGAAGAGAAACTAAAGGAATATAAGCCAAATAACTTAATTACGATTAAAAATTTTCCACTTCAATATGGATTTGAAAATAATCATTTGAAAATTTCAAAAAAATTGATTAAAAATTTTAATTTTAATTATTTTGATTTAATTATTGATAACCAAACAAGATTAAAAAACACATTTATTTACCGTAAAATTCCACATAAATACTTCATTTCTCCAAGTCTCAACTATCTTTTTTCAAAACCCTTATTTTTTACTAAAAAGAAAAAAAATCTTATAATAAGATTGCTATTTTATTTAGACAAAATTACTGGAAAAAAAAGTACTCCTAATTATAAAATAGAAATACCAGAAAAATTTGTGAATAAAGCTCGTGAATTAATGCCGAATGAAAAAAAATATATTGGATTTTCTATTACCGCAGGACACCCTACAAGAATTAAAGAAATATCAGTTCAAGAAATAATTAAAGTTGCAAATCATTATTCAAAAGATTTTGTTCCTACATTTTTTATAGAGGATAAATATGTGGAAACTAAACGACTTTTAAAAACGGAGATAAATAATTCTTTTTTTCCTGAAGAAAATTTAGAAAAAGAATTTAAAAAACCAATGCTGGTAACAGCAATGGGTGCATTAACTGAATTTAATATAACAATAGATAATGGTATTTCTCATATGTTGTCTTTTTCTAATTCAAAAAATTATATTTTTTTTAATAAATCTTCAGAAAAATTTAGACCATCAAATAATAATTCGTCAATATATGATTGTGAAAAAACTGAAAAAAAAATAGATAAACTCACAAGTCAAGAAATAATAAACTTTATAGTTAAAAACTAAATTAATTTTTTTATTTCGATAATAGCTTGATCAATTTTATTTTTATCTTGTCCTCCTGCTTGTGCAAAATCTTTTCGTCCACCACCACCTTTACCACCAATAATTTCTGAACCCACTTTGACAAATTTAACTGCATCAAATTTATTTATTAAATTTTCAGTTATACCAATTGCTAAACCAACTTTGTCCTCTTTATTTGCAAATATTACAACAATACCTTTTTCTAAGTCTCTTTTGCCTTTATCCGCTAGCCTTCTTAGCTCTTTTGGCGGTAATCCATCAATTTTTTGAATTCTTAGTTTGATTCCATTAATTATTTCATCTTTAATTACATTCTTAGATTTATTCTCTAAGGTTGATTTGATTGAAATGAATTCTAATTGTTTAGTTAAATTTTTAATTAAAATATTTTGATCTTCATCCCCTAAATTTGGTTTTCCACCAATATTTATTATTTGTTGACTTAAGTCTTTTATAATTTTTTCATTTTTTTCTGAAGAAATATTTATTAATTTCTCTCTATTTTTCAAATAATCTTCTAACTGTTTATCTCTTAATGCTTCAATTCTTCTAACACCTGCTGCAATAGACGATTGACTAATTATTTTAAATTTTCCTATATCTCCTGTGTTTCTGACATGAGTTCCTCCACACAATTCTGTAGAGAAATATTCTCCATTATCGTCGCCCATTGAAAGCACTCTAACTTCTTCTCCATACTTCTCTCCAAATAAAGCCAGAGCTCCATTTTCTACTGCTTCATCTGGTGTCATCAATCTTGTTCTTACATCTGATTTTTTAGAAACCATTTTGTTAACAAAACTCTCTATTTTATCTATTTCCTCATTTACTATTGGCTTCATGTGGCTAAAGTCAAACCTCAAACGACTTGGCTCTACTAATGAACCTTTTTGTGTTACGTGTTTTCCTAATACTCTTCTTAAAGACTCATGTAATAAATGAGTTGCAGAATGATATGCGCGAGTATTGTCTCTTCTTTCAGTGTTAATTTTTAATTCAACACTATCATCAACTTTAACAGACCCTTTCGTTACTTTTCCATAATGAACAAATAAATCTCCAATTTTTTTTTGAACATCTGTAACCTCAAATTTGAAATTTTTTGTTGTAATTTCGCCTGTATCGCCTACTTGCCCTCCAGACTCTCCGTAAAATGGTGTTTGGTTTACTATAATCATTCCTTCATCATTTTCTTTTAATTGATCGACTTCTTGATTATTTTTTAATAAATAGGAAATTACTCCCTCTGCTTGATTAGTTTCATAACCTAGAAATTCAGTTGCACCTAGTTTATCTTTGATTCCAAACCATACATTTTCGACAGCAGCATCCCCTGAACCTTTCCAGTTTTTTTTTGCAAGTTCTCTGCTTTCTTTCATTAACGAATTAAACTTTTTAGTTTCAATTGACATTGATTTATTTCTTAAAATATCTTCTGTAAGATCCAAAGGAAAACCATAAGTATCATATAACTTGAACGCTACTTCTCCAGGCAAAACTTTATCGATCTTTAAAATTTCATCATTCAAAATTTTTATTCCTCTGTCTAAAAGAACTAAAAATTTTTCCTCTTCCATTTTTAAAGTTTCTTTAATTAATGACTCTGCTCTTACTAACTCTGGATAATTTCCAGACATTTCATTTTTGAGAGTTTCAAATAAATTAAAAAATACTGGATCCTTTGAACCCAGTAAATGTGAGTGTCTCATTCCTCTTCTCATTATTCTTCTTAAAACATATCCTCTACCCTCATTTGATGGCAGCACTCCTTCTGCAATTAAAAAGGAGCTTGCTCTTAAATGATCAGCAATAACTCTAAAACTTGCAAGATTAGATTTATCTGATTTAACTTTTATAATTTCTGATGCTGCTCCAATTATCTTTTTAAAGTGATCAGTTTCATAATTGTCGTGTGTACCTTGCAGTAAAGCGGCAATTCTCTCAAGACCCATACCTGTATCAACTGATGGTTTTGGAAGAGCTATTCTTTTATCTCTCGTAATTTGCTCAAACTGCATGAAGACTAGGTTCCAAATTTCAATAAATCGATCACCATCTTCATCTTTTGTTCCTGGAAGACCTCCTTTTAAATGATCGCCATGATCATAAAAAATTTCTGAACATGGCCCACAAGGACCTGTTTCACCCATTGACCAAAAATTATCTGAAGTTGAAATTCTAATGATTTTATCTTCATTTAAACCAGCTATTTTTTTCCAAAAATTAAAAGCTTCATCATCTTCATTAAAAACTGTTACATAAAGCTTATCTTTATCTATTCCAAAATCTTTTGTAATTAAATTCCAAGCATAATGAACTGCTTGTTCTTTAAAGTAATCACCAAATGAAAAATTTCCAAGCATTTCAAAAAATGTATGGTGTCTTGGTGTATAACCAACATTTTCTAAATCGTTATGTTTTCCTCCAGCTCTTACACATTTTTGTGATGTTGTGGCTCGTTTATAATCTCTTTTTTCTAAGCCAGTAAAAACGTTTTTAAATTGAACCATTCCTGAATTAGCAAACATTAGTGTAGGATCATTATTTGGCACAAGATTACTAGAGTCTACAATCCTGTGATCATTATTTTCAAAATACTTTAAGAACGTATTTCTTATTTCATTTAAAGATTTGTCAGCCATATTTTTAAAATACAGCTTTTTTATTCTATGTCTAGATAACAGTAGAGGGGAAAAAGGCGCTTATTTTAAGCGCCTTTTATAATTTAAAGATGACCTAAAAATTAATTCTTTTTAGAGGGTGTAGCTTCCTCTTTTGCTGCTTCTTCTTTCTCAGCTACTTTCTTCTCTTTTTCAATTTTCTCTGGATCAAGAGGGTTTCCTTCAATTTTTTTTGAAATAACTCCAGCTTTCTCTCTGATTGCCATTTCGATCTCTGCGGCCACATTAGGATTTTGGGCCAAATAGGTTTTTGCATTTTCTCTACCTTGACCAATCTTTTCACCTTTGTAAGCATACCATGCTCCAGATTTTTCTATTATATCTGCTTTAGAACCTAAATCTACTAATTCACCCATTTTACTAATCCCTTTTCCATACATTAAGTCAAACTCGACGACTTTAAATGGGGGTGCAACTTTATTTTTCACTACTTTGACTCTTGTAGAGTTTCCAATAATTTCATCTTTATCTTTAATGGCACCAATTCTTCTAATGTCCATTCTTACTGATGAATAAAACTTAAGTGCATTTCCACCTGATGTTGTTTCAGGACTTCCAAACATAACTCCGATTTTCATTCTAATTTGGTTAATAAAAATCATCATTGTATTTGTGTTAGAAATTGAACCTGTTAACTTTCTTAAAGCCTGACTCATTAATCTTGATTGAAGACCAACATGATGATCTCCCATCTCTCCTTCAATTTCAGCTTTTGGCGTTAAAGCTGCAACTGAGTCTATAACAATTACTGAAATAGATCCTGATTTTACTAACGTATCAGCTATTTCTAAAGCTTGTTCCCCAGCGTCAGGTTGAGAAATTAAAAGTTCTTCTGTATTTACACCTAATTTTTTTGCATAAACTGGATCTAAAGCATGCTCTGCATCAACAAATGCACAAATTCCTCCAGCTTTTTGAGCTTCAGCAACAACTTGTAATGCTAATGTTGTTTTTCCAGATGACTCTGGTCCGTAAACTTCAACAATTCTTCCTTTAGGCAGTCCACCTATTCCTAATGCTAAATCTAAACTTAAAGATCCTGTAGATATCGACTCGATATCCATAGCTCTTTTTTCACCAAGCTTCATCACTGAGCCTTTTCCAAAATTATCTGTAATTTGAGCTATTGCAGCATCTAACGCTTTGTTCTTTTCTTTTATGTCCGTTTCTTGCTCTTTAGTAGATTTAACTACTTTTAGGTTATTTTTCGTCATTTTTTGCCTCTTTTTTTAATTTTTTTGACTGTCGAATCATAAGTATAAATGTACACATTTTGTTCTCATTAGCAATATATTTATTTTTTTGATCAAAAAACCAAATAATTACTTAAGTTTTAGATATTCGCTATTTAAAAGTCCGACAGCTTTTAACAAATCATATTGGGAAAGAAGGTAATTTCTCTCAGAACTTGCCAAAGATATTTGGGCAGTGAGCAACAAAGCATTTGATTGAATAACATCTAATGTTGTTCTTGAACCTCTTTCATATTCTGCAACAATTCCCTCATTAGCAATTTTTGCAGCTTTAACTTGAACTTTAACAGAATCAAGAAAACTTTTAGAGGATTCTAAACTTGCCCAAGCGCTTGTAACATTAGTCTCATTAGTTTGAATAGTGTCATCTAATAGTAGTCTCTTTCTTGATGTTAAATTAGCATTTTTATTGATTGTAGATCTTTTCTTTCCTCCAGAATAAAAAGGCCAGCTAAGCGTTGTAGTTAATGTGTCTTTTTCTCTTTCATCTATAGTTGAACTTAGATCGTCAGAATAAGATCTTTCTAATGATAAAGATGCTGTCGGTATAAGATCTGCCTTTGAACTTTCTAAATCTTTTTCTGTCTGATTTAACTCAAACTTAGCAATTAAAATGTCTGGGTTTTTTCTTTTTGAAATACTTATTGCATCATTTAAAGACTCAGGAATATTCACAATAGCACTAGATTTTTTTTGTAACGAATTAGGATCTTTTATTTTACCGATAATATTTTCATAAGTTAATTTACTAATCAATAAATTATTCTTTGCTTCTATAAATTGAGCTTGTGCACCTGCAAAAGAAGATTCTGATTGTGACAAATCCGTAATCGTAATTTGCCCACGATCCAATCTAATTTTATCATTTTCAACTTGCCTGCTAAGTAAATCAAGATTACTATTATTAATATCTAAAGTTTCTCTAGCTAAAATTAATTGTGTATAGGCTTCGATTGCTTCATAAAAAATATCTTGTTCTTTTTTTATTAGTTTAGCACTAGCTAGATCTAATCCAATAATATTCCTTTCATGTGATATGCCTCTATCAAAATCTAAAAGAGTTTGCTCTAATTTTATTGATGTAGTAAAAGGATCAACATCATTAATAGTAGTGTCACCTCCACTTTGATTTGTAAGTTTATTTGTTTCCTCAATACTCTTAGATCCACTTAATGTCAAAGATGGTTTATACTCAGCTTTTGAAATATTAATATCTTCTTCTGAAGCTTTAAAATTTTCCCTTTCAGCATTTAATTGGGTGTTGTCATTATATGTTTGCTTTAAAGCTTCATATAAAGTCGTTGAATATCCCTTAGAACTCAAGCATATAAAGATGAATGATAAAATAAAAATATTTTTCATATTACTTGTATCTTATAGATTTTATTTGATGGTCGCTTCCTAAATTTACCAAAATTGATGCATGCTTCGTCATTTTTCTAAACATATTTTCTGTAATCCTTTGATAAGTTTGCATAAAGCTAATTACATCCTCTTTGTTCATTATTTTGTGCTTAGAAGTTTTTTTTGACTTAAGCCATAGTTTATTTTCTTGCTTTAATCTCCATTTTTGAAGCAAACTAAAATTTTTTGCTTTTAAATATATCAAACAATTTAATTGTGAATACAAATCATTGTATTTTAATTTTAATTGCTGATTAACATATTTTCTCCAAATTTTTTTTTGATCTTTTTTCTTTTCCATTGAATTAATAGCCTTATTTAAAGTTGACTTTTTCTCAGGTTTAGCTCCTACACACCATCCTTCAAATATTATTACATCTGGTCTTTTTTTAATATTGTACCAATATTTCTTGGCAAACCGATCATCTATTGCCTTATTAAAGTTTGGTAATTGAAGGCTGTTAAATTTTTTACTTTGTATTTTCTTAAAAAAATTTAGCATCATATTAATATCATGTGTTCCTGGAACACCCCTTGTTAATAACATTGGATGTATTTTTTTTGATAATAGAACTCGTTCCTTTCTTGTTTTATAGAAATCATCAATTGAAATTTTAAATACATTTAAATGAAAATATTTTTCAAGAATAATCTTTAATATGGAGCTTGTTGTTGTCTTGCCTGTACCCTGACCACCTGCAAGACCTATCAAAAAAGGTTTTTTATGATTAGTTTTATTTTCAATCCAAAAGCAAATTGGAATTAAGAATGATTTAAGCATTCTCTCTTTATTTTTAAATTTTTCTTTTTTTGTTTCTTGAGATTTAATGAATTTTAAACATTCATTTTTTACTTTTTTAAAACAAAGTTTCTCAGAATTCATATTAATTTTATTTTTTTTGATCTAATGGATGGTTCTCACCATCATTAACTGGAACGTTTTTAATTTCAAAAGGTTTTACTCCTTCTATACAAGCGATATTTACACCAAATATTTTTGGATCTATTCTTGGTCTATTATGAGTGTGTATTCCACAAATTGAACAAAAATAATGTTTAGCTGTATTCGTATTAAACTGATAAAGTTTTAAAAACTCTTCTCCTTTAATCAATTTAAAATCATTTTCACCAAGAACTCCTATTATGTATCCTTTTTTTTTACATATCGAACAATTACAACGCATAATTTTATCAATACCTCTTTCTGGAATTTTTACCTCTGCTTCAACCTTTCCACAATGGCATGTTAATTTTTTCATTGATTTGTATCCTGTGATTTATTTTCTAAAAACATTTTATATCTTTCTAAACTTTCTTTTGGCCAAGTAGTTTTTGGATCATACATTTTTTCAAAACAAATAACATTATCTTTTAAATTTAACCAAGAATCTTTATCTTTTGTAAAAATATGAACTTGTGGAGGAAATTCATGTGCATTATCTAAAGTTTTTGTTCTAACATTTAGTCTTCCAACTGCTGAAGAATAATCGGTATATATATAAGTTCCACATTTACCACAATAGTATACTATGCAAGGAGCACCGCTACCGCCTTTAAGTTCAACAGAAGAAGAAATTTCTCCATCTATAACTAAAGTATTTTCTAAAACAGAACTATTTATTACGTAAGATGATCCAGTTAAAATTTTACAATCTTTACAATGACAAGCTTGAGTAAATAATGGTTTTTCAGTAAGTTTATATTTAACCTGACCACAAATACATCTGCCTTCTAAAGATTTATTTTTCATTTTAAGTTGTTATTAAACTATCTCTGGTTGAAGTTATCCACAAGCATACAAAATGTAGTTTCAATGTTCACCTTTTGATTCACTTTTGATTCAGTTACAGACTCAAAATACAACCTCTTGAGTGTATTATATAAATGGTTTATAAATAAGAACAAAACAAGAACATGAAACTAACCATACCTTACTATCTTCACAAAGCAGGCGCTGGCTTTCCTTCTCCTGCCACTGATTATATCGAAGAAGATATTGATCTAAACATGCATTTGATAAGAAATGTTCCAGCTACTTTTATTATAAGGGTGCAAGGTAAATCTATGGTCGATGTTGGAATTAATGATGGTGATTTACTGGTTGTTGATAAAAGTTTAAAACCAAAAAACTTTTCTACAGTAATCGCAAATGTTCATGATGAACTTGTAGTGAAAACTTTAGTTCAAGAAAGAGAAAAAAAGTTTTTAACATCGGGATCTAAAGAATTTTCTGACAGAATTTTAATTAACGAAGAACAAGATATTTTTATCTGGGGAGTTGTAACTTATGTCATCCATTCTACATACTAAAAAGATAGCGCTAGTTGACTGTAATTCTTTTTATGTTTCTTGTGAAAGATTATTCAATCCTAAAATAAGAAAAAAACCTGTTGTTGTTTTATCTAATAATG
>CACGET010000004.1 GCA_902572155.1 uncultured Pelagibacteraceae bacterium
TTCATAAGTTAGCCCAACACCGTGAATAAATACTATTGGAATAGATTGTTTTTTTTTATTATAAAAATAAAAAGTACCAGTTTCAGTAATACCTTTTACCATCAGCTTTACTTAGGCTCGATACCCATTTCTTTCATATCTTGATATCTATCTCCAGTTCTAGCATGTGCTCTTCCACTTGTTGCTCCTCCAATAGCTATAACAACTTCGTCATTAAAAGGAGCATCATGAATGGTAAACTCGTGAGTCAGATAATATGGTCTTAACCCAGAGTCAGTTTTATGCATCATTGGTATCGATATTTTCGATCCCGCAGTTCCTCTAGTATTTGTAAAACTTAAATACGATGTTCCTCCAACAGCATCTCTAAATTTATTTCCAAATCTTAGAGTATGTATGAAAGCAGATGCATGTTCTATTTCACCATCTAACCCCACAACACCAGCTTTACCATAGGCTAAAATTTTATCAGGTGATCCAATTTCTTTTATTAATTCAGGAACCAAAATATCACCAAGTTTAGGAGCTAAATCTAAAATTACTGGTCTTAAGTTTTCAACAAAACCTTGACCATGCCACGGATTTTTAAAAACAGCTGCTACAGATACTAATAAGACTGGTTCTTTAGCTTCTTTACCACCTTCTATGTAAGTTTTATCAACAAATTTTGTAAACTTTCTTAATTCTAAATTCATTTATTTTCTCTATGTTTAAAACTATCTCTTCTAAAACTGTATAGCGCTTTTGGATCAACATCAACATCAATGACAGCTGGTTTATTAATTTTAATAGCAGCTTCTACAGCATCAGCAATTTCTGAAATTCTTTTTACTTTGAATCCTTTTGCACCATATATTTCTGCAACCTTATCAAAAGATGGACCAGCAATGTCAGCACCTAAATATCTTTTTCCATAAAAATCTTTTTGATAAGCTTTTTCTGCTCCCCAACTTTTATTATTCATTACAATTGTAGTTGTATTTATTCCATATTCTACAGCTGTACTCAATTCAGAAACAGTCATACCAAACCCACCATCACCCATTAAACTAACAACAGTTCGTTTTGGTTTTGCAACTTTTACACCCAATCCACATGCAAATGAAAAACCAACTAATCCGAAATCTAAAGGTGTAAATAATGATGGTGGATTATAGTATTCTAAAGCATCAGTAGCCTGCAAACATAACGTTCCAGCATCTAGTGTAATTGCTGAATTTTTTGGCAACACATTTCTGAGTGATTTAAATAGGCCAGCTGGTCTTATAGGAAATGATTTTATATCTTTAAGCTGATCTCTTTTATTTAAATATCTTGATCGTTCGATAATATATTTATTTGTCCAATCTTTTACAGAAAATAATAGTTTTTGTTTTTTAATCTCTTTATAAATTTGATTAGTAACAGTAGCCGCATCACCACAAATTCCAATATTGATCTTAAAGTATCTACCAAGCATTTTTTTTTCTAATTCAACTTGAATAATTTTGGCTTTTTTATTTAGATTATCATAAGAATAAAATGTTGAATTAAATCCAAGTCTAGTTCCAAGAGCTAAAATTACATCTGCTTCCTTAACAAGTCTTGAAGCAACAGGATTTCCTCTTGGACCCATTTGACCAGCATTTAGCTTATGATTAAATGGTATCGCATCTCCATGCCCTGCTGCAGTCACAATTGGAATATTAAGCAACTCTGCAAGATTTATTACATCTTGATATTTACTTGTATATTTGATGCCACCCCCTGCAATTATTACAGGTTTTTTTGAACTTAGAATAATTTTAGCAGCTTTATTAATTTGTGAGTTTTTTCCTTTAGTATAATTTTCACTTTTATATGACCTTATATTTTCATTAATCTTATAACTTGAAGATTCAGCTAAAATATTCCTTGGCATATTTATACAAACAGGTCCTCTCCTTGGTTCCATTGCTAATTTAAAAGCATCGCTTAAAATAGAGGGGATTTTTTTTGAATTATTAACTGTCCAAGTTTTTTTTGTTATTGGATCAAATAAGGACTGTTGATCTAATCCTTGGAATGCATCTTCCATTTTATCTTTAGTGGAGTAGGAACCTGCAATTGCAATAACAGGAGAAAAAGCAGCTTTAGCTTGAGCTATACCAGTTACTAAATTAGTAGCACCAGGTCCATTTTGTCCTGCCAAAATTATACCGGGATTATTGGAAGCTCTTGCATAACCGTCAGCCATGTGAGTTCCAGTTCTTTCGTCTCTAACACCTATGAACTTGATTGCTTTTTCATGATACAAAGCATCAAACATTTCCATTGTTGCTGAACCAATAAGGCCAAATACATGTTTAACTTTTTCTTTTTTTAAAGATTTGATGGCAGCTTGGCCACCTGTCAACTTTCTATAATGTTTGATCACGAAACTTTTTTAACTTCGGTATCAATATCATCTTTAAATTGTGGCATTACCTTTTCAGTAAATAATTTTATACTTTTCATACAGTCTTCGTGTTTTACACCAGGAAAGTTTGACCATACTTGTAGGTTTTGTAAATTTAATTCAGACTTTAATTCATGAATTTTATCTACTACATACTCCGGTGTTCCAAAAAGCATATTTCGTTTATGAAGAAAATCATAACTTAACAGATCTAGTTTACCTTTGGTAACTGGTAGTTCTTCACCAGGATCCATATGATTACCCAAACCTCTCCAGTGACAAACCCATCTCATATAATTTACCATATGTTCACCAGCTTTTTCTCTAGCTTCTTCCATTGTATCTGCAACAAACATATCTCTAACTAAAGAAATACCTTCTCCCATAGGCACATTTCTTTTTTCTGCTTCTGATTTTGCATTTTTAAATGCTTCAAATTTAATTTTTAAAGCTTTAACAGTTGGTATCCACATTATGATATTTAATCCCTGTTGAGCTGCCCATTCAATTGATCTAATACCATCTACCACCTGGTGTATAGCAGGGTAAGGTTTTTGGTAAGGTTTTGGAAGAACACTAATGTTTTCCATTACATTTGTATCTATGTTGACTAGATTTTTATTTGGAGGGCTCATATCATGTTGCCAAACATAATCTGGAGCAGGATAAGTATAAAATTCACCCTTATGATTAAAAAATTTTTCTTTCCAAGCTTTTTTCAAAATTGTTAATGTTTCCTCAAATAATCTAAAATTTTTTGCTTGATCTTTCATATCAGCTTCTTTATTTAAATTAATTGCTTCCCTTCCGTAAATTCCTCTACCGATGCCTATCTCAACCCTTCCTTTTGAAAGCTGATCTAATAAAGCAATATCTTCTGCCATCCTAATTGGATTATGAAAAGTAATTACATTACAGGCTTGGCCTATTCTAATATCTTTAGTTCTTGCAGCCGCGTCAACTCCCATCATTAGTGGGTTTGTTAAAGACTCCATACCCTCATGATTAAAATGATGTTCAGTATACCAAATAGAATCCCATTTAGACTTATCACAATACTCTGTGATTTCTCTAGTTTCGTCTAAAAGTACATCGTAAGGTTTATGTGTCCAGTTAGTAGTATTACAAAAATATCCAAATTTCATATTGCCTCCTTTAAATAGCTATTTAAAAAAGACGACCTGATCCCACTTTCGTATTGGAAGTAACGACGAGTTATGTATCGCTTTATCCAACTATATTATTAATGTTAACGTTGATATTCAATAAATTTTTTTAAAGATTTTTTTAAAAAATTTTGAAAAAAAATGCCTTTTTCCTTGTTCTTTAGGTTATTTCCTAAAAATGAATGAGACATTTTAAAGTCATAGGACGGTTCAAAGAAAAAAGGTATAGATAATCTTTTTGTTTTATTCCAAAGCACTCTATGATTTGTAGCTTTAAACTTACCCTTGCTTAAATACTCTAAAGCCAAACCAGTATTAACAACTAGGGCATTTTTATTAAAAGGTACATCATACCATTTTTTACTTCTCCTATTTTGTACTTGCAGACCTCCTTTTTTATCCTGGTATAAAATAGTAAACACACCACTATCTACATGAGTTTCACATCCAAGAGCAACACCATCTTGCTTTGAAATCTCAACAGGTTTTGTTTGATTAGGATAGTAATTAAATCTTAAAGTACTTAATGTTTTATATCTAGAAAAAGCATATCCTGAAATATTCAAATCTTTTTTATAAATTGATATTATACTTTTAAATAATATTTCACTTAGATAAAAAATATTATCAAAGTATTTGGATAAATAATTTATAGAGGATTTATTCAAAGATTTACTCAAGTTTATATATTCTATGTATGGCGATTTATATTTTTTTAAGTTATGAGGTTTAATTTTAAAATCCCCTAAATCTAATCCTTCCTTACCATTAACACTGTTTGGAAAATAACCCCGATATATATTATTGTTTTTTTTATTCCATTTTTTTGGAGCTAGTTTAATTTTATTTTTTGTAGGAGAATTAAAAAATTGATTTCCTATCTTACAAACGGTATTTATTTCATTAATTTCTACTCCATGCCCAACCACTTGAAAAAATCCTACTTCCACACATGCTTTTTCAATTTTTCTTATTGTGTTTTTTGCTTTTAAATTATCAAAATTCGTTTTTAATAAAGAAGAAATATTTATTGTTGGAATATAATTTTTCATTATCTATTTGGAGTATCGGAGGCAATCATCTGATCTCTAGTTTTTTCTCTTAAGTAAATATATATTCCAGCACTAATAATAATGAGAACTCCAATGAATGTTCTTATTGTGGGAATATTATCAAATAATAAATATCCAATTAATATTGACCAAATTATAAGAGAATACTCGTATAGGGAAACTACTGGTGGAGAGGCAATACTGTAGGCATTAAAGATACAATAAAACGCCAAAGCACCAATAAATCCCATTAAAATTATAATTGGCCATGCATAAGAAGGATTTGTAAACCATTCTCTAAATATGAACTGATAAGTTGGATCGCTAAAAGTATTAAACTGACCATCTCCTGTAAATATAAAAAATAGGATACTAATAATAGTTGCTCCAAAATATAAATGTATCATTTGAGTATATGAGTTGTCTTTTTTAGAAGTATATTTTGTAATAGTCATAGAAATTGAATAACATAGTGCACACGCAATTGGGGCCAATTTTTTATAATCAAAATTTTTGAAATCCGGGTTTAACACAATAAATACACCTATAAAACCTGCAAAGATAGCTACCCATCTTCTAATTCCCACTTTTTCTTTTAAAAATATTATTGCTAAAATTGATACAAAAAATGGGCTAGAAAAAAATAAAGCATTTGCCATAGCAAGCGACATATAAGTTAATGAAATATAAAAAAAACTAAAACCGAAGAAAAAACATATAATTCGCAAAGTTGTTAAAAAAGGGTAGTGTGTTTTTAAATTAATTTTTTGTTTTGTAAATTTCATATAACAAAATAAAAAAAAAGAAGCTGCCACTGTCCTTCCTAAATATAATTCATACAATGCAGAGTCCTCATAAATAAATTTAATTAGGGCATCTTGAACTGAAAATACTGCCATCCCAATTAGAATTAGTAAAATTCCTTTTGGATTATTTTGTACAGATGTCATGAATTCAATATATAGTCAGAACCTTTTTCAGCAATCATTAGGGTTGGGGCATTTAAATTTGCACTAGGAATTTCAGGTATTATAGAAGCATCAATTACTCTTAAATTTTCAATTCCTTTTACTTTTAAATCTTGATCCACAACTGACATATCATCAACACCCATTTTGCAAGTTCCACAAGGATGATAAGCAGTATCTGCCTTTGATCTTATATATTCATTTAATTCATCATCAGACTGAGAATCAAGTCCTGGTCCAACTTCTTCGCCAGCATGTTTTGATAGAGCAGGTTGAGAAAGGATTTTTCTTGCAACTTTTATACATTCTCTAGTTTGTTTAAGATCTTCTTCTTCTTTTAAATAATTGAATAAGATTTTAGGATAATCATACGGATCTGATGAATTAAGAGATATTTCTCCTCTACTTTTTGGATGATTTGGACTTGCATGTAATTGATAGCCATGAGAGTCAGGATCTTTCAATCCATGATTTATTACAAAAGATGGAAAGAAATGAAATTGAATATTAGCAACCTTTCTTTCGGGTGAAGATTTAGCAAACCCTCCTGCTTCCAAAAAAGATTGTGAGCACGGTCCAGATTTAAACATAAACCATTGCATGCCAGCTAAAATTTTAGGAATTAATTTTGTATAAGTATAAAGCGTATTTGGAGTTTTACATTTTTGTTGAATGTAAGTCTCAAGATGATCTTGTAAATTTTTACCAACCCCTTTTGAATCATGAACAACATTAATACCATTATCTCTAAGTTGCGCCTCATCACCAATCCCAGATAACATTAATAATTGTGGAGAATTTATAGATCCACCACTTAAGATTACCTCTTTATTCGCATAAATTTTTTGAACTTTATTCTTAATTTTTACTTGAAGTCCAATTGCTTTTTTCCCATCAAATAATATTTTTTCAACGAAAGAATTTTTTAAAATGTTTAAATTTTTTCTATTTTTGATAGGATTCAAATAGTATTTAGCCACACTAGCTCTTTCTCCTTGGTGCATTGTGGTATCAAACATGCCAAATCCCTCTTGTTCCTCTCCATTCATATCTATATTTGTTTTATGACCCGCTTCAGCAGCAGCATCTATAAATGCTTTAAATAATGGATTTTTGTTTTTAGATAAACTTACCGGTAAAGGGCCCAATGAACCTCTAAACTGATTTTCTCCTTCAGACCATTTTTCAATTTTTTTGAAATAAGGTAGTACTTTTTCGTAAGACCAATCTTTTAAACCAAAATTTTGCCATCTAGTATAATCATCTCTGTTACCTCTAACAAAAACCATACCATTATGAGAAGAACAGCCTCCAATCATTTTTCCTCTTGGACAAAATACTTTTCTATTATTTAAATAAGGTTCAGGTTCAGAATAATATTTCCAGTTATATTTAGGATCATGCATAGTGTAGAGTAGAGCAAGTGGCATTTTTACTTTCCAAATATCACTAGAGCCACCTGCTTCAAAAATTGCAACAGAATTATTAACATTTTCTGAAAGTCTATTTGCAACCACGCAACCTGCAGAACCTGCTCCAACAATTAAATAATCAAATTTCATTAGATGTTTTGTCTAAGTTATTGAGGCTGATCACCTTCAACTGCAATTCGGTCCATTATTCTCTCATATCCAAGACCTCTACCAGGAAAAAAATCTGCAATAGCATAATGAATGACACTTCTGTTGTCCCAGATTGCAACTGCATCCTCTGTCCAATTAAATCTACAAGTAAGATCAAGTCTAGCTTGATGTTCAAATAATTCTTTTAATATTTGATCACTTTCTTCTTTTTTTAAACCGATAATTTTTTTGGTATAAGTCCAATTAACATATAAAATTTTTTTACCAGTTTCAGGATGAGTTCTAACAACAGGATGTTCATTTGAATATGAATCATAATTTCTTTTTTCATTTCCTTCCATGTACTTATAATCATCAATAAAAAATTCTGCTCCAAGTGAACTATGAACTGCTTTTTTATCTTTAATTTTATCTTTAATCTTTGGATCTAATGTTTCCCAAGCTAATTCCATATTCGAAAAACATGTATCTCCACCTACCGGAGGTATCTTAATTGATCTTAATATAACAGCTTTTGTAGGTTTAGAATTATAACTTACATCACTATGCCAATTTTCACCCCATTGGTTTTTTTCTTCTTTACCTTTTATGATTCTAACAATTTCAGGGTGATCTTTTAAACCTTTAACATAAGCGTGAGTTTCTAAAGGACCAAATTTTTCTGCAAGAGCTATTTGTTGATCATTTGTAATGGGTTGGTCTCTAAAAAAAATTACTTTATGCTCTAACAACAAATCATTTATTCTTTGAAAATTTTGATCTGAGACATCTTTTAAATCAATCCCCTTGATTTCTGCACCTAATGCACCTGATAATAATTTCACATCCATTATGTGTAATTTATCTCTAGAATTTTGATTTGTCAAAATGTATAAGAAATTATGACTTTGACACACGCGTATATATTACTTGCAATAGCTATAGCAGGAGAAATTATTTCAACAGGGACTTTAAAAGCTACAGAAGGTTTTACAAAATGGATTCCATCAATGATCTGTATTTTAGCGATTGCAGTGTGTATGTATACAATGTCTCATGCAATGAAAATTTTACCTATTGGAATTACTTATGCTACATGGTCAGGAGTAGGTATTATTGCTTTATCATTGATAGGAATTTTTAAATATAAACAAATACCAAATTTAGCAACTACCATAGGATTAGTGCTTATAATCGTTGGAGTAGTAATAGTTAATACCATGAACGATACATAAAATTTTATTTTTTAAGTTTTGAAGAAAATTTCAAATTATTGGTCTTAAAAATATTAGTATTTTTTAAAATAAATTCATTCATTAAATTTATTTTTTCTACTTCAAATTCTGCAACTTTTCTCTCATTAAGGTCAACATACAGCGATAAAGCTTCTAACGTTGCAGCTAGGTATTTTTTTTCAGCATGTATCATCTCTAACTTATATTGAATTCTCTTTTTATCATGATCACAATAAATTAAATTAATATCTACTTCATCACCTTCTTTAACTTCTTGGTCATAAGTAATATGGGACTCTACAACCATAGTACTTTTTTTTGTAGTTTTAGCTGAATGTTCTCCCATATCGAATTTAGTTAGCAACACCTCAGAACCAAATTGATCAAATATGAGAACATAATAAGCAACGTTCATATGCCCATTGTAATCAGTCCAATCTTTTATAATTTTTTGTTTGGTAAGAAATATACTCATATTAATTTACATAATCTGGTTCTTCTTTATCTAATATTAATCGAATTTGAGATAAAAATTGTTTTGCTGTATCAACAGGATAATTAGCAGCTTCCTCCGAAGTTTTTTCAGCAATTTTGTGACTTACAATATTTAAATCTTGATTTGTTGATAATGCCTTAATGTAAGTTTCAGCAGCTTTTTCAAAATAATATAATGAATTAAAACCCTCAGCAATTGTCTCTCCAGATATTATGATACCATGATTAGCTAAAATCATATGCTGCTTGTTGCCTAGAGCATTTGCCATTTTAATTGACTCTTCTTGAAATCCTAATCCCCCAAAATCATTATAGATCGCAACCTTATTATAAAAAAACATAGTATTTTGATCTATTGGTTTTAGTGTTGGATCTTTTAAAGTTGAAAGTACAGTCGCATATTTTGAGTGAACATGAAAAATGCATTTTGCATGAGGAGCTTTTTCATGAATCGTCCCATGAATATTTAACGCTGTAGAGTCTACTATTTCAGGTTTATCTTTAAATTCATTAATGTTTTCTTTTGTTATTAAAACTAAATCACTCGCTTTTATTTGACTAAAGTGAATACCTGCTTTATTTACATAAAAATCTGTGGATCCTGGAATACAAGCACTAAAGTGATTTGCAACTGCTTCATGCATATTTAATCTTGCTGTCCACCTAAATGTTGCAGCTAAATCTTTTTGTAATTCAGTTATTTCCATTTTTACTTTTTTAAACTATAAATTAATTATAAATTATGAACAATAAAGTTTTTGTATCTTGTGCTGTAACTGGTTCTGGTGATACAGCTAGTAAACACCCAGATTTACCAAAAACTCCAAAGCAAATTGCACAAGCATCAATAGAAGCTGCGAAAGCGGGGGCAGCAATTGCTCACATACATGTTAGAGAGGAAGATGGTACCCCAAGTAGAAGATTAGAATTATATAAAGAAGTTGTCGATAGAGTACGTTCCAGCGGTACAGATGTAATTTTAAATTTAACCACTGGGATGGGTGGAGATCTGGATATAGGACAGGGTAAAAATCCTTTAGAGTTTGGTCCTATGACAGACATGGCAAATGTAATGGAGAGAATTGCAAACGCTGAACAATTTTTACCCGAAATTTGTACTCTAGATGCTGGAACTTTAAATTTTGGTGATAGCTCAGTAATTACAGTTAATACTCCAAATGATCTAAGAAAAGCAGCAAAAAAATTACAAGAAATAAAAGTAAAACCTGAAATTGAAGCTTTTGATTTAGGTAACATGTGGTTCGGTGCTCAGTTATATAAAGAGGGACTATTAAGCGATCCACCAATGTTTCAAATGTGCTTAGGAATACCTTGGGGAGCACCTGCAACAACTCTAGCAATGCAGGCTATGAAAGATATTATGCCAAAAGAGGGTATTTGGTCAGGGTTTGCAATTTCAAAAAATGAAATGCCTTTTGTTGCCCAAACAGTTTTAATGGGAGGCAATCCTAGAGTAGGATTAGAGGATAATTTATATTTATCAAAAGGTAAGCTAGCTACAAATGCACAATTAGTTGAAAAAGCTATAAGAATTATAGACGAGCTTGGTTATTCAACTATGACACCAGCAGAGACTAGGGAAAAGTTAAAGCTTGTAAAACACAAGTAATGTCCAATATTAAAATAGTTGCAGTAATTGGAACTGGTGTTATTGGAACTGGTTGGATTATTAGATGTCTTGCACATAATAAAATAGTTCATGCATTTGATAGAGACAGTAAGCTTAAAAAAAATTTAGTATCTGAAATAAAAAAAACATGGCCTCAAGTTAAAAAACTTTTTAAAAAAAAAGAATTGAACCTTAAAAATTTTAAATTTTTTTCAAACATTGAGGAATGTTTAAAAGAAGCAGATTTAATACAAGAGTGTGCTACTGAAAATTATACTATAAAAACTAAATTATTTAATAGTATTGGAAAATATTCGAAACCAACTGCTATTATTTCGTCTAGTTCATCTGGGTTATTGCCAACTAGAATTTTCTCAAAATGTAAAAACCCTAATCGCACAATAATAGGACATCCATTTAATCCTGTTTACATGCTACCTGCTGTAGAGATTGTCCCAGGAAAAAAAACTACAAAAAGATATTTAGATAAAGCAAAAAATTTCTATAAATCAATTTCTATGAATCCAATTATGATTAAAAAAGAGTTACCAGGCTATCTGTCAGATAGATTACAAGAAGCTTTATGGAGAGAGGGATTGCATATAATAAATGAAGGGCACGCAACGACAGAACAACTTGATAGAGCTATAGAAGATGGGCCTGGTTTAAGATGGTCTTTAATGGGTACTTTTTTAACCTTTCATTTAGCAGGAGGTAAGTCGGGCATGAAACACATGTTAGAACAATTTGGGCCAGCTTTAAAATTACCCTGGACAAAGCTTAAGGCTCCAAATTTATCCAGCAAACTAATTAATAGATTGGTTGAAGGAACAAAAAAACAATCAAAGAGAAAGTCTGTAGAAAAAATTTCAAGAATTAGAGATCAATATTTATTAGATTTATTATTGATGAGAAAAAAATACGAAAAAAAATTAAGATAATTAATGACAAAAAAAAAGATTAAAAAAACTGGAGGATGTTTTTGTGGAGAAATTAAATTTAGTGTAGATTTAGATGAAAAACCCAGAGTTTTTAACTGTCATTGTATAGATTGTAGAAAAAAAATTGGAGGCATGATTACTATTGTTCAACTTAGAGATAATGCAATAGAAATTGATAAAGAAAAATTAAATACTTTTGAACATGATGGAGGCAGTGGCAACAAGATAAAAAAATTTTTTTGTAATAAATGTGCTGCACCAGTTTTAACTCATGTATCCAAATGGGATAAATATTATTTATATGCAGGAATGTTAGATGATATAAGTATTCTTAAATCAGCTTATAATATATTTTATGAAGACTCACATTTTCCATTTATGGAAATAAATGAAAGCAATATTAAGACTTAATCGTTTCTCTCTGTGTGACCATCAACAGAAATCACTTGACCCGAAACTTTACTTGAGTCATCTGAGATAAGAAACGAACACATCTTTCCAATGTCCTCCTCCAAAATCCATTGTTTCATTGAGCTCATTGAAATAAAATCTTTTTCAATTGATTTTGAAGGAACTTTTGTAAATTTTGCTTTATCTCTTATTACTCTTTTCATTCTATCACCCTTAATTGTTCCTGGGCATACAGCGTTAACTCTAATATTGAATTTTCCAAGTTCCATTGCTAACGTTTTTGTAACACCAATAATTGCCCATTTACTAGCTGCGTAAGGTGATCGTAATGGAAATCCAAGTATCCCAGCAGTTGATGAAATATTGATTATTGAACCATTTTTAGTTTTTTTAATTAGGGGTATAGCTTTTTTTGTGAAATAAAAATGACTATTAACATCAACGTGTAAAGTATTTTCCCAATCTTTTGATTTTAATTTTTCTAGAGAACCGGTAGGCCCAGCAACACCAACGTTATTAATTAAGGCATCAATCCTTTTAGTTTTCTTTTTTATTTTATCGAAAAATAATGAGACCTGTCCTTCATTAGAAGCATCACATTGGTAAATAAATAATCTTTTATTTTTTAAAGGATGTTTGTTTAATTTTTTAATTGACTTATCATCTATATCACAAAGATATACATAAGCACCCCTGGAAAGACAAACTTTAGCAATTGCTAATCCAATCCCAGAAGCACCGGCTGAAATAATTATTTTTTTATTTTGTAAAGTTTTCATTAAATTTTATCAACTCTTTTAATTATACCTTCTTCTTCGTTTATATTAAATTTTTTATCATTCATATCGTAAAGTTTTTTAATTCTTAATCCTCTAGTTTTAATAGTCGGTAAATCATTTTTTTTCATACCACAATGTCTTGCAAATACTGCTTTCTTCTTTTTGACTTGATGAGGTTGAAAATCATTTATTTCGTCAATACTAAGGTTATCTCCTTTTTTAATATAACCAGAATCAACTGCACTATTAAGTAATTCCAAACCTTTTTGTGTTCTTGCAATAGCTGCATTGAAACCTTCATCTTCTCCTTTAGGGGATCCACCTGGCCAAGTATCTAATGCTGCTATATCCGCACTTTCTCCAATTGCATCTGGACAAATTTTACATCTAAAAGGCACTCTCCAAGTAGACTCTTCTCCCCAGAAAGAATTGTAATCTTTGTCATATTCCTTACCAGAATCTGTTTTGATATACATTTTACCTGGATTGCCGTTACCTCTGTAACGAAAAATTTCTAATTCCTTTTCCTTAACATTAAAGCTCTCGATAAATTCTTGTGATTTTGTAAATTCTCCAAAACCACCACAAACGAGTGTTAATAAATATTTACAAAACTTATTAACTTTTTCATCAATTTTTGAGAGTTGTCTTATTGCACTTATATCGCATGGTTTACCAACAAAAGCGAAAGGTTGATTTAAATTTAAAGCTTCATGAAACCTATCTAAAGGTGAAGTAGGCCCATATCTCGAACAGCTTCCAGAAGAAAGAAGCTCATTTTTATCATAAGAATATTTAGAAATGCTTCTCATAGGCTTTAATGGATCAGTTCCTGTATGGAGTATAAAATCTACTATATTTGACTCCAATAAATAAAGGGACAATCCATTTAAAAGACCACCCGTTGAACTTTGAAATCTTATTTTTGTGTCTGTAGACCATGAATAAAATAAAGAATGGTAATACCCCCAAATCAAATCAAATTTAGAGTCTTGATTTATCTCATTTTTTGGCAAACCTTCAACTATTACACCTGGGCAAACTTTTTTAATTTTATCAAAATTTTCATCAGATAATGGTGAAATTTCTTGGGGTTCCAATCTTCCTTTTTCAGTCATTGATATTTTGATATTTTCTTTACCAACAATACTTTCACAAATACCACATCCTATGCATAGACCATTGCTAGTAATATCTGATAGTGAATTTATTTCTGACATTAATATGTTATTCTTTATAATAAAGAATTTTAAGATTTAGTAAGCGATGTTTGTAACTCTTTATTAGAAATATATCCTTTTACATTCCCTTGTTTATCAATTACTTCACAATTTGAATTAGTACAAACCACCTGTGGTAAAAACTCTTCTATAAACTGGTCTTCTTTAACTTTAATTAAATTATTTTTATCAATTCCATTCGACTCATTTACTGGCTGCATTATAACTTTTGCTTTTATTACTTTTGCTCTATTTACATCTTTTACAAAAGCTTCAACATATTCATCGGCAGGATTCATAATTATATCCACTGGTGATCCAACTTGTACAAGTTTCCCTGCATTTAAAATACCAATATGATCCCCTAGCTTTAGAGACTCATCTAAATCATGAGTTATAAATACAATTGTTTTTTTTAATTCATTTTGAAGCTCAAGTAATTGATTTTGCATATCACTTCTGATTAGTGGGTCTAGGGCTGAGAATGCCTCATCCATTAACATAATGTCAGTATCTGTTGCTAAAGCTCTGGCTAAACCAACACGTTGTTGCATCCCTCCTGATAATTGGCTTGGATATTGATTTTCAAAACCACTTAATCCAACAGCTTGAATTTTTTGCATTGCAACATTATTTCTCTCTTTTATTTCTATTCCTTGCATTTCAAGACCATAACCTACGTTTTGCACAACTGTTTTATGAGGAAACAATCCAAATCTTTGGAACACCATACTCATTTTATGTCTTCTAAATTCAATAAGTTTCTCTTGGTTAAGGTTCATTACATTTGTTCCCTCAACCAAAATTTCTCCATCTGTAGGATCTACTAATCTGTTTAAATGTCGAATTAAAGTTGATTTTCCAGATCCTGAAAGCCCCATACAAACAAAAATCTCACCTTCTTCGATCTTTAGACTAACATTGTCTAATCCTACAGTATGTTGAGTTTTTTCTAATATTTCCTCTTTTGAGGATCCATCTTTTACCATAGGTAAAACTGATTTTGGATTAGGACCAAATATTTTATAGACGTTATTAATTTCTATTTTTGACATTTTGTATCGAACTTTTAGCAGGACTATACCTTAGATTAAAGGGAAGAAAAAAATGATTTCAACCATAAATTGCATTGACAAATTTTGATGAGTAAATAATCATTAGTTAATGGTGCAAATAGAAAAAATCGAAAAAGATACATCAGACCTTAAAATTAAATGGAGCGATGGAGAAGAGAGTAAATTTAATTACATGTGGTTAAGAGATAATTGTCCAACTGCTCATGATAAAGATTCACGCCATAGGATGTTTAACATTTTAAATGTATCAAAAGATTTGTCAGTCAAAAATTTTGAAATAAATGAGTCTGGCTCTCTAAAAGTACAGTGGAGTGAAGGAGATCACACTAGTTATTACGATCCTAATTGGCTTCGAAAAAATTGCTATACATTAAAAAATAAATCTAAATATATTTCACCTTACAACTTGTGGAACAAAAATCTTAAAAATGAATTTGATACAATTTGTATAGAACATGATGAAATTATAGAAACAGATCAAGGATTAATAAAGTGGTTAGAACTTTTACATTATAAAGGTATAGCTATTGTTAAAAATGCTCCAGTAGATAAAAAATCTGCATTTCCAATTTTAAATAGAATAAGCCATATTAGAGAAACTTTTTTTAAAACCCCCTTTGAAGTTATAAATATTCCTAAACCAAATAACTCAGCTTATACAGCTCATGCATTAAGAAATCATATGGATTTACCTTGGTTTGAACTTCCTCCAGGATATCAATTTCTTCATTGTCTTGTAAATTCTGCAAGTGGCGGGGACTCTTCAGCAGTTGATGGTTTTGCAGTTGCAGAACATTTAAGGAATAATGAAACTGAAATATTTGAAACTTTAGTAAATGTGCCACTAAAATTTAGAGACATGGATTATACACAACAGTCGCATAGAGGTTTTCATGCTCCAGCAGTAAGTTTAACTAAAGATGGAGACTTTCACGATATAAGGTTTAGTGTGGCAACAATGGATGTGCTTGATTGTCATCCAGATCTTATGGAAAAAGTTTACAAGGCTCACCACAGATTTGGAAATCTGCTTCATGATGATGAATTTCAAATTAAGTTTCGTTTAGGTCCAGGTGATATATATTCTTTCAATAATAGAAGAGTGCTTCATGGAAGAACTGCGTTTGATCCAAACTCAGGTCATAGACATTTGCAAGGTTATTACATGGATAGAGATGAAATAATTGGAAGACTTAATTATCTTAAAAAATGATTTTATAAATTTTCAAATATCAAATTATTTTTTTCTCTATATTTTTTAAAATCTGATTTTGTTTTAATTGTATAAAAAAATTTTTTAATTTTAAGATTTATTATTTTTTTATTAGTCAAAAATACCTTGTCTAAAATTAGACAACTAATTTTTTTATTTTTTGATGCTTTGATTATTTCTTTAACACTTGAAAGATTTGAAAAAGATAAGCCCACTTTAATATTTGGTTTAATTTTTTGTAAGCTAAAAATATTTTTATGATTAAATGAAATAAAGACACATTTTGAATATTTTGAGGATTCTTTAATGAGTTTTTGTAGATTTTTTTTAGATAATTTAGGCTTTAGCTCAATTAGTAAAGGGTATTTATTTTTTGATATTTTTAAAACGTCATTTAATAGAGGTATCTCCTTATTTTGATTAATACTTAGTTCTTTTATATATCGATAATTTAGATCTTTAATACTAGCTTTTTTTTTAAAAATTCTATTAAGAGTAAAGTCATGAAAACATACGAATTCTCTGTCTTTTGTTAAATGGATATCGGTTTCAATTCCATAACCTAAACTAAAAGATTTTTTAAATGATGAAATGAGATTTTCCTTATATTTTTTATTAACTATTCCTCTATGAATAAAATGCATAATTATAAATTTACTCTAAAAAGGCTAAATCTCATGTCCATTTTCCTCAATTTCATTATCAACTAATTCCTCTGGAAAACCTTTTGCTCTAAAATCGATGTTATTTAAGTCCTCCATTCTCTTTACAATCATTGAGGACCATGCCCTAGACCCATATTTTTTTTGACCATCTTTAAATATTTCTACAACTTTAGGTGAAATTTCCAAAGGTGCATTTAATTTTTTTGCTAGTTCATCAAATAGGCTAGTGTCTTTTAAGACTAAATCCATTGTAAAATTAATATTGTATGATCCATTTAAAATAACTTGGCTCTCAGTTTCATGAACAAAAGAATTTCCTGATGAAACGGCAATTCCTTTATAAGCTTTGTTAAGATCTAGATTAGATTTTTTAGCAACTGTCCAAGCTTCTCCCAATGCAACTAAATGAACTGATGCTAAATAATTAGTAATTACTTTTAAAACAGAAGCTGTACCTAATTTACCTGTATGTAAAACTTTTCTTCCCATAACAGTAAGTACTGGCAAAATTTTTTCAAATGCTGCTCTCTCTCCTCCAACAAAAATTGCAATATTCCCAGTTGTGGCTCTATGACATCCTCCACTCACTGGCCCATCTAAAGGAATAGCTTTCTTTTCAATAACTTTTTTTCCAATTCTTTTTATCTCAGCTTCATCTGTTGTGCTCATTTCTAGCCATATCTTGTTTTCTGAAAGACCATTTATAATACCGTCAGTTCCTTCCATTACCTCGGAACAAATTTGTGGAGAGGGTAGACATGTAATAATTAAATCAACTTGTTCAGCTAATTCTTTTGCAGAGTTTGCAACTCTAGCACCTAGATCTAAAAAAGATTTTGTTATATCTTTATCTAAATCTCTTACTGTCAGATCAAATTCATTTCTTAATAAACTTTTTGCTAATTTTCCACCTACGTTTCCTAGTCCAATAAATCCTACTTTCATTTTTTTACTCCTTTCTTTTTTGTATATAATATCATTATCACTCCAATAATAATAACAGTGCCTCCAATAAATAACTCCACAGTTGGTTTTTCGCCTAAAATAAATATAGCTGCTAATAGGCCAGTTGGAGGAATTCCCATTGTTACTATGGGTAATACTTTGTAAAGAGGATTATTTTTTAAGACATAATAAAAACACCCATAGGTTATGGGCTGCATGATAAAACCTATATATATTGCAATCATCCAATGATTAATACTTGCATTTGTTAAATAATTTAAAGAATTGCCTTCAAGAATATTTGAAATTCCAATTAAAATTGGTCCTGAAAAAAATGCTAACCATGCAACAAGTGCAAGAGGATTTATTTCTTTACTTAAAGGTTTAACAATTACTTGTCCAAGCGCCCAAATAGCTGAACCAAGAATAGTTAAAGCAATACCAATAAATTTTCCATCTAAATTTGGAGAGCCAGTTAGGATATATACTCCCACAAAAGCAACACTTATTCCTACCAATGCTCTAATAGTGGGTATTTCTTTGAGCATAAAATATGCAAAAATAACTCCAAAAGGAACTTCAGTCTGTACAAGTAACACAGCTGCAGACGCGTCTATGAGATTTAGACCAGTGTAGGTAATACTATATTGCAAAGTATTAGCTATGAAAGATGCAATAAATATTCTTTTTAAGAAACCTTTAGGAATTGGGAACCACCAAATTAAAAGGGATGCAGCAAAAATAAATCGAATTCCCATTAATAAAATAGGGGGGAAAGACTCAAAAGCAGGTTTAGCGATAACAAAACCAAAACCTAAAAAAATTGGAACTAAAGATGCGATAATAGTGTCTTTCAAATTCATATTTTTTTAATAGTAATGATTATTAAAGAACTTATGCTATATTCACTTTTTAAAATATGAATTCAACCAAAATAGAGCCAAAATATATTAGTAAATCAAATCCTAGAGTTGGACTTATTGCATTAGCTAGTGATTTTATGATTGAGAGAGATTTTATAAACGTGATCAAGGATAGAGATATTGATTTTTTTGTAAATAGAATTGAATGTTACAATCCATTGACTAAGGAAAACTTGATTAGAATGGCAAATAAAGTTACAGAGGTTACAAAAGATATTTTACCAGATCAAGACCTAGATTGTGTAGTTTATGGATGTACTTCTGGAACTATTGCTGCTGGATATGAATCAATTGAACAAAAAGTTAAAGCCGCAAAACCAATGGCAGATTTAACTACACCAAGTTCTGCTGCAATCAAAGCCTTAAAAAGATTGAAAATAAAAAAACTTTTTATATTTACACCTTATAGCAAGACTTTGAATGATGAGGTATTAGAATATTTTAAAAGTGAAGGTTTTGAAATTACAGCAAATTCTTATTTTGATATTGAAGCAGATTACAATATTGGAAAAGTTGATGAAGATTATTTGTATGAAGTTTTATCTAAAATAGATTTAAATGGTGCTGAGGGTCTTTTTGTTTCTTGTACAGCTCTACCTGTATTACCAATAATTGATAAGTTAGAAAAAAAATTAAATACGACAGTTTTATCTAGTAATCAGGCTTTAATTTGGGATACATTGGTAAAAATAAATAGAAATAATTCAATAAATGGTTTTGGAAAACTTTTTAATGAAAATTGATTATGATTTTTAGTAAGGAAGAATACAAACAAAGATTAAAAAAAGTTCAAAAAATGATGCAGGAAAAAGGCATCGAATTACTCATTTCACATGATACAAATAATTTAAATTACTTAACAGGATATGATGCTTGGTCTTTTTATTATGCCCAATGTGCAATTGTTCATGTAAATGCAGAAGAGCCATTATGTTTTGTTAGAGCTCAAGATGCTGGTGGAGCATATATAACATCCTATTTAAAAAACGAGAATGTAATTGTTTATGACGAAAATTATATTCATACATGGCCAAAACATCCTTATGATTACTTGGTTGAAATAATTAAAGAGAGAAAATGGGATAAATTATCTATAGGTGTTGAAATGGACTCTCATTACTTCACAGCTTTTTGTTATGAAAAAATAAAACAAGGTTTACCAAATGCTAAAATCAAAGATAGTGATAGACTTGTGAATTGGGTAAGACTAGTCAAATCTGATCAAGAAATAGATTACATGAAATCTGCAGCGATAATTTCAGAAGTTGGAATGAAAACTGCTATGAAGGTTATAAATCCTGGAGTAAGACAGTGTGATGCTGTTGGTGAAATCCAAAAATCTTTATTTTATGGTACTAAAGAATTTGGTGGAGAATATTCAAGTATAGCAACTCTGCTACCTACCGGAAAAGGTACTTCAGCTTCTCATTTAACAGCAACCCAAGATAAATTTGTTGAGGGAGAAGCTACAATTGTTGAATTATCTGGTGTTTATAAAAGATATCATGCTCCAATGGCTAGGACTGTTTTGCTTGGTAAGCCAGATCAACTAAAGATAGATACAATGAATAAAACCATTGAAGCATTAGAAGCAGGCATAAGTGCAACAAAATCTGGAAATACTGCCGATGATGTTGCGCAAGCTTTTTGGAGGATATTAGACAAATATGGAATAGAAAAAAAATCTCGGACAGGTTACTCAATTGGAATTGGTTATCCTCCAGATTGGGGAGAACATACTTTAAATATATACAAAGGTGATAAAACTCTTCTCGAGCCAAACATTTGTTTTCATATGATTGCTGTTATGCAGTTTGGTGACTGGGGAGTAGAGGCTTCAGAATCTATTAGAGTAACAGAAAATGGATGTGAATTATTTTGTAATATGAGTAAAGAATTACATATCAAATAAATCGCTTGATTATCAATCTAACAAATGTTTAAAAGTTTACTATATGTCAAAAAATGATCGTTTTGTAAGATTTGATAACGTGGATAAAAGCTATGATGGCAAGGAACTTGTTGTCAAAGGTTTAAATTTAGATATTGCTGAAGGCGAGTTTGTTACGATGTTAGGACCATCGGGTTCTGGTAAAACTACATGTCTAATGATGTTAGCAGGATTCGAAACACCTACTAATGGACAAATATATCTAGACAATAATGTAATATCTAACATACCACCTCACAAAAGAGGTATTGGTATGGTTTTTCAGAACTATGCTTTATTTCCTCATATGACTGTTTATGAAAATTTAGCTTTTCCCTTAAGAGTAAGAAAAATTCCAAAAGATGAGGCGGACAAAAAAGTAGATAAAGCTTTATCTATGGTCTCTCTTCAAGGTTTTGAAGCTAGAATGCCAATGCAATTATCAGGTGGTCAACAACAACGAGTAGCTGTTGCAAGATCATTAGTGTTTGACCCACAATTAGTTTTAATGGATGAACCATTAGGTGCATTAGATAAAAATTTAAGAGAGAGTATGCAATATGAAATTAAACATATACATGAAAGCATTGGAGTAACTGTTGTATATGTTACCCACGATCAGACTGAAGCTTTAACTATGTCCAATAGAATTGCAGTTTTTAATGATGGAAAAGTTCAACAACTATCAAGTCCAGATGAATTATATGAGAGACCGGTAAATTCTTTTGTCGCAGAATTTATAGGTGAGAATAATACTTTTGGTGGAGAAATAATAGACGTATCAGGGCAAAAGTGTAAAGTAAAATTAAATTCTGGTGCAGAAATATTTGCAAATCCAATTGTTGCTAAATCAAAAGGAGAAAAAACTACTGTCTCACTAAGACCTGAAAGAGCAATAATCGATCCACAAACATCTATGGACAATAACCATAAAGGTAAAATTGAAGAAGTTATTTATCACGGAGACCATACAAGATTGAGAGTAGACTTATTAGGTAACAAAGAGTTTATTTTAAAGATTCCAAATAGTTCAAGTGGAATGGGAGTTAAAGAGGGTAAAGAAATAAATATCGGATGGAACAGTACAGACTGTAGAGCCTTAGACCCAAAATGATCTTATCATAAAGATTAAAACACATTTAAATCATATAAAAATCAACAGTTGACTCTAGTTCTCATTGTTGCTGTACTAACGTCTTTATAAAAACGTTTAAACGGAGGAAAAATGAAAAAATTAAGTAAACTATTACTTGCTCTTTCTTTTGTGCTTTCAATAACTTCTTCAGCATTTGCAGTTACTGTAGTGTCTTGGGGTGGTGCTTATACAGAAAGTCAAAAATTAGGGTATGGTGATCCTACAGCAGCAAAACTAGGAATACCAGTTGATTGGGTAGACTACACTGGTGGATTATCAGAAATCAAAGCTCAAAAAGAAGCTGGAGCAATTACTTGGGACATCATGGATGTATATGCGAAAGATACAATTATTGGATGTGACGAAGGAATTTTCCATGAATTCGATTTTGATAAAGATTTTTCAGCTGCTCCAGATGGAACACCTGCAAGTCAAGATTTCTTTACTAGCATGCCATCAAAATGTGCAGTAGGAAATATTCTTTATTCTTGGAACTTTGCTTACAATGATGAAAAAATTGGAGACAAAAAACCAAAAACAATTAAAGACTTTTTTAATACTAAAAAGTTTCCTGGCAAAAGAGCAATCTACAAAGGTGCAATGTCTAATTTAGAAATCGCACTAGTTGCTGATGGAGTTAAAGCTAGTGGATCACAAGCTGGTGGAGACTTACTTTACAGAAAAATGGAAGGTGCTGGTATTGACAGAGCTTTAAATAAAATTAAAAAACTTTGTACTGATCCAAACGGTGGATGTGTATTCTGGAATGCTGGTGCTCAACCACCTGAACTATTAGCTAATGGTGAAGTAGTAATGGCAACTGGTTGGAATGGTAGATTCTTTAACGCACAAATGGAAGGAACTCCACTAGTGCAGGTATGGGATGCTCAAATTCTTGACTATGAATACTTTGCATTAGTTAAAGATGGTCCAAATTATGCTAGCGGCGATGCTTTAAAAGTACTTGCTGAAATGACTAGTACTGAAGGTTTAGCAGGAAGTGCTAAGTACATTGCTTACGCTCCTTGGAGAAAATCTTCAATTGCTATTATGGAAGCTGGAGAGCCTTGGTTTAAAGATGGTAAAACTAACATGGTACCACATATGCCAACAGCTCCTTCTAACTTAAAAAGCCACATTCTTATGAATCCTGACTACTGGGCAGACAACCAGGATGAGATTAATGAGAAATGGGAAGCAATGAAAGCTAGTCTATAATTTAGTTTTATAGATTAAATTTTTACTATAATATTAGGGCGGTTACTAAATAGTAGCTGCCCTTTTTTTTTATTATGAGCAAAGAACAAATTTTATCATCAGATGGTATACCCTTAGAGCAAAGCCTCAAAAAGGCTGAAAGAAAAAATAAATTAAAAGCAGTATTATTAGTTGCTCCTTTATTCTTATTTATTCTTATCATTTATGTATTTCCAATTGGTGACATGTTATTTAGAAGTGTTGACGATAGAATGATTACAAAAATGTTGCCAAAAACATTTATAGCAATAGAAAATTGGGACGGACAAGATTTACCAGACGAACCGGTTTACAAAGGTTTGTATGAAGATTTAAAATTTTTAAAGGAAAATAAAACTTATGGAAAAATCATAGCAAGATTAAATTATGAAAAATCAGGATTTAGTAGTTTGATTAAAAAAACAGTTAGAAAAATAAGTAAATTTGATGAGGGAAATTATAAAGAACAGTTCATTGAAGTTCACAAAAGATGGGGTCAATCCGAATACTTGATAGCACTAAAAAATGCAGCACCAAATTGGTCTTACGCAAAATATCTGAAAGGTGTGGATATGAAATTTGATCAAGATAGAAACATAGTGTTGGTAGAAGAAGACAGAAGAATTTATAAAATTTTATGGATGAGAACATTAAATGTGGCTTTTTGGGTTACAATTTTTTGCTTTATTCTTGCTTATCCGATTTCACATTTATTGGCTACTTTACCAATGAAATATAGTAATTTATTGATGATTTGTGTTTTACTTCCTTTTTGGACATCATTATTAGTGAGAACTTCGAGCTGGATGGTTTTGCTTCAACAACAAGGCCCAATTAATGATTTGATTGTTTGGCTTGGATTAGCAGCTGACGATAGTAGACCAGAATTGATGTATAATGTTATTGGTACGTTTGTTGCCATGACACAAATATTATTACCTTTTATGGTTTTGCCTCTTTATAGTGTTATGAAAACTATATCACCAAGTTTGATGAGAGCAGGCAAATCATTAGGAGGAACTCCATTAGTATCATTTTTAAAAATTTATTTTCCTTTAACAATTCCAGGTATTGGAGCGGGATGTTTATTAGTATTCATCTTAGCAATAGGTTACTACATTACTCCAGCACTAGTTGGTGGAGCTAGCGGATCTCTAATTAGTAATACAATTGCTTATCATATGAAAAGTTCGTTGGATTGGGCATTTGCATCAGCACTTGGAACAATGTTGTTGGTAGGAGTTTTAGCAATTTATTGGGTTTACAACAAACTGGTTGGAATAGATAATATTAAACTAGGATAGATAACTATGGCATTACCAAATCACACACCTTTAAATTATAGAATATGGCATTATATGTATTTAACTTTTTGTGGATTAGTATTCTTTTTTTTAATTGCGCCGTTATTTGTTATTTTACCGCTATCATTTAATGCAGAACAATACATTCACTTTTCTGCAAAGATGTTAGCACTTGATCCTGAGGGATTTTCTTTGAGATGGTATGAAGATATGATTTATGGGACTAAAAACCCCTGGGGATTAGCTACTAAAAATAGTTTAATTATCGCTTTTTTTGCAACAATTGGATCTACAATTCTTGGAACAGTGGCTGCACTAGGTTTGAGTAGCAGACATATGCCTTATAAGGCAGCGTTTATGGCTTTATTAATTTCACCTATGATTGTTCCATTGATTATCTCGGGTACAGCAATATTTTTTTTCATGGCAAAAGTTGGTTTGGCAGCAACACATACTGGAATAGTGTTATCACATATAATTTTAGGTACTCCATTTGTAGTAATCACAGTTACAGCAACTTTATCTGGATTTGATCATAGCGTTACTAGAGCAGCTGCAAGTCTTGGAAGTAATCCAGTAAATACATTTATGAAAATTACTTTACCTTTAATCATGCCTGGTGTGATTTCGGGTGCATTATTTGCATTTGTAACTTCATTTGATGAGGTTGTGGTGGTTTTATTTTTAGCTGGATTAGAAAATACAACAATACCAATTCAAATGTGGGTTGGTTTAAGAGAACAACTAAGCCCAACGATTATGGCTGTTGCTACATGTTTAATTGTAATGTCAACTTTAATATTAGTTAGTGCTGAGTTGTTGAGAAGAAGATCTGAAAGATTAAGAGGAATAAATAGGTAATAATTTAATTTTTTCCTACCAAGTTTTCATAACTTTCAGAAAGATCTAAAATTAATTTACAAACTTTATATTTGTTATCTTTAATACATGAAACAGGTGTAATTTCTGCTGCTGTACCCGTGATAAAGCAACCTTCAAAATTTGAAAGTTCATCAGGTGATATTTTTCTCTCATTTACTTTTATATTTTTCGATTTTGCTAAATCAATTACAGTTTTTCTTGTTATTCCATCTAAAAATGAGTCTGGTATTGGCGTATGTAATTGATCATTTTTATCTTTAAAAAAGATATTTGCACTCGTTGCTTCAGCAACATTTCCTTCATGATCTAACATCAATGAGTCTGTAAAACCTTCTTTTTCGGCCTGGTGTTTTGACAGAGTACAAATCATATAAAGACCAGCTGCCTTACTATCCCATGGAGACGAATTTTGTGGAGGTCTTTGCCATTTTGAAATATTTAATTTAATACCATTTAATTTTAATTTTGGATCAAAATATGCTGGCCAGTCCCATATAGCGATAGCAACATTTATTTTGGTATTTTGAGCAGAAACACCCATCATTTCGCTTCCTCTCCAAACAAATGGTCTTATATAACCATTTTTAATATTTTGATCTTTAACAAGTTTAACTGTAGCAGAATTAATTTCTTCTAGGGTATAAGGAATATTCATATCCATGATTTTAGCTGAATGAAATAATCTTTGAGTGTGTTCTTCTAATTTAAAAATATTAGCATTGTAAACTCTTAATCCTTCAAATACTAAACTTGCATAATGCATACCATGACTAATTACATGAACTTTTGTATCTTGCCACTCAACCAGCTGGTTGTTAAACCAAATTTTTCCTGATCTTTTATCAAATGGGATTTGTTGCATCTACTTATCGAATATTTTCTACAACTGTCGCTATACCCATGCCTAAACCTATGCATTGAGTAGATAAAGCAAATCTCTTATTTTCTCTAACAAGTAATTCTGAAGCTTTACCAGTAATTCTTGATCCAGTTGCTCCAAGGGGGTGACCAAGAGCTAATGCTCCACCATCTAAGTTAACTTTATTAATATCGATTTCTAATTCTTTTATACAAGCTATAGACTGAGATGCAAAAGCCTCATTTATTTCAACTATATCAATTTCATTAATTGATAAGTTTGCTCTTTTTAAAGCTTTCTTTGATGCACCGATTGGACCAAGGCCCATAAAATCAGGCTTACAACCTTCTACTGCCGTAGACAATATTCTACCAAAGATTTCTAAATTATTTTCTTTTGCATAATTTTCTTCGCAAATTAATACTGCAGATGCACCATCAGTTAGAGGCGATGAAGTAGCGGCAGTAACAGTCCCATTCTGATCAAATGCAAGTTTTAATGCATCTAATTTTTCTTGGCTACTATTTGGTCTGATATTTCCATCTGTGTTACAATCTCCTATCGGTACAATTTCATTTTTAAATTTTCCATTCACCTGTGCTTCATATGCTTTTTGATGGCTGTTAATTGCAAACTCTTGCTGTTCTTTTCTAGATATATTAAATTTCTTAGCAACATTTTCTGCTGTAATCCCCATTGTAAAATAAACATTAGGGTTTTCTTTTTCAGTGTATGGATATGGCAGAGGATCAAAACCAGTATTTACTCTAGTCATACTTTCAACTCCACCACAGATGAAAACTTTTCCAGAGCCCATTGCAATTTTTCCAGCAGCACTATGAATCGCCTCCATAGAGGACCCACACCAACGATCTACTGTCATGCCTGAGGTTTTTATTTCCATATCAGTTAGAAAAGTAACCAACTTTCCAATATTGAAACACTGTTCTCCCACTTGAAAAGCACATCCAACAACTATGTCTTCAATATCTTGCTTGTTAACATTTGTTTTTTTTACCAAATTTTTGATTACTTCAGCCAACATATTTACTGGCTTAATGTCAATTAAAGCTCCCTTTCTTGCCATGGTAAAAGGCGATCTTGAATAACCTGCTATAACTGATTTAAACATAAAGCGTATATATAACTATTTAATCTGGAAATGGCAAAGAAGTTATAGTCCCATTTCTTTTTTCACCGTTTAACATTTGAACTATTACACTTTGTCCTATTTTACAGTAATCTTTTAAAATCATAGATAGGCCAATATTCTTTTCTATTCTTGGAGAATATATTCCAGATGTAATCTGCCCTATCTTTAATCCATCTTCAGACATTACCTTCAATGGTTGACTAGTAGCTTTAGTAGGACTACCGTTGAATATTATTCCTCTCATTTTTTGTTTTATCCCATCATTTTGAATTTTAGACAGAGCTGATTTTCCAATAAAGTCGTGAGTACTGTCAGATTTACAATATTTATCTAAATTACATTCTAAAGGATTATTATTTCTTGTGAAATCATTACCGTAAGACATTAATCCACCTTCTATTCTATCAATTAAATTTGGACATCCTGGTGAAATATTAAGATTTTTTCCGGCCTCCCAAAGTGTATCCCAAAGTTTTTCTCCCATTTCTATTTTATTAAAATGTTCTTCATGAACTTTAAAATAAATTTCAAAACCATCTTGTTTGCTATAACCAGATCTTGCAACAACTTGTTTAGTTCCTAAAAAATCTACCACTCTAAAATTAAAAAACTTAATTTTTTTAATTTCTTCACCAAAAACTGATACCATTAGTTGTTCAGCCTTTGGTCCTTGAATTGCTAATGGGTATACATCTGGTTCAACTATATTTACATTGAGATTTAATCCCAACGCATATCCCTTTGCCCATAACAAAATATCAGAATCAGCAATCGAGATCCAAAACATATCATCATCTAATTTTAGTAAAACAGGATCATTTATCATGCCTGCATTTTCGTTAAGCATTGGAATATAAAAACATTTTCCAGTTTCCATATTCTTAAGTGATCGTGGTGTTAATTTTTGAACAAGTTTAAATGCATCAGGCCCACTTATCTGCACCTGTCTTTGACAAGATACATCCCACATTTGAACATTTTTACTAAGATGCCAGTAATCTTCTTCAACTGAGTTTTTAAACCCTTTTGGTAAAAGCATATGATTCACAACAGTAAAATCTGATACACCATGTTCTTCTACTCTGTTAGTATATGGGGTTCTTCTTATCCTTCGAGACATATTTAATTTGATATTTTTAGACATAAATAAATTTAAATTTTTTATTCTGACCACCAAATAGAATATCCATTTGGTGATATTATGATAGGTATATGATATTTTTTCTTTGGATTTTCCATTTTAAACTTAATTATAATTTCAGATATGATTTTTTTTTCTGAAAAATAATCTGCAGTCTTACAAATCATTTCATAATCACATCCACAATCATCATTTGAAAGTTCAAAATCTTTTAAAATTCTTCCCTCTTTATCTGTTTCTGTTTCAAAAAAAGTATTTTTTTCACCAGATTTTTTTATTTGATGAATTATGACTTTTACACCACTTGCATGAGTGCCATTAACTGAATTAAGTAAATGAGATGAAAAAATAGCCATAATTATTCTATTGAAGCCTTATCTCTTTTATCGCTAACAGCGGCAACTATTGGACTAATTACTCCTTTAGCTTTTACATTTACACATGCAGTTTTCCCACTTTCAAGCGCCCTTTTTAGTGCCGGGGCTAATTGTTCTCTTTTAGTTACTAGTTCTCCGTGACCACCAAATCCCTCAAAAATTTTATGAAATGGAATGTCTCTAAAGTCTGTTGCGAAATGTTTACCACTTTCAAATAAACGTTCTTGTTGTTGAGATATACAATCTAAACCACCGTTATTGTCAATTACAACTACAATTGGTTTTTTTTCTTGGAAAGCAGCCTCTATAGAAAGTCCTCCAGAAAGAAAAGCCCCATCTCCACTTATAAGAATTACATTAGAGTTAGGATGAGTATTTTTTGCTGAGAGTGCAAAAGGCACTCCAACACCTAACATACTAAAAGTACCTGGATGTAAAATACCTCCAATTTTTTTTCCTTTTGAACCTGCAATATTAATTGCAATTTCAGACCAAAAATGTGTATTTCCACCATCAATAACAAGCCAATCTTTTTCTCCAATTACCTCTTGAACGTCCAATGCTAACTGGAGAGGGTGTATTTTCCCCCCTTTAGTTTCAGCATCTTTTGTCTCTTTATTCAAATCCGTTAAAGTTTCGTTTACCCATTCTTTTTTTTTGGTTCTATTTAATTCAAACCACTCATTACCTAAAGTCCATTTATTATTTTCTTTTAGTTTATTTAAAGTGTCAAAAAAAACACCAGGATCACAAAGTAAATTCATATCTGCCGCTCTATTTAGCTCTATTTCTTCATGAGAACCATTGATACAAATAAGTTTAGTTGTTTTAGGAAAAAGTGGAGGATTACCAAAATTCATTTGATTATCCAATCTTGCTCCAACCATAAGAACTAAATCAGACTCATGTAATGCAAATTTTGATGGTGGATATTGATGAATGTCTGCTAGACCCATGTAGGCTTTTGCTTCTTCGCCTAATAATTTTTGATGATAAGGAATGTTAAATATTGGAATATGTAAATTATTACCAACTTTTTCTAATTGTTTCTCTGAACTAGACCACCAAACACCATGCCCACCTATTAAAACTGGTTTTTTTGAATTAGACGCAATTTCAAGTACTTCTGATAAATGAATAGGATCAGGCCATGCCTTTGAAATAACTTTATTAGTATGTGAAAAAGGTCTTTCCTCAAGTCCTGCATCCTCTAAATATGATGAAAACATAATATCAACAGGTACACTAAGATGTACTGCACCTGGATAACCATTAGTTGCAATTTTATATGCCTTATCTACAAACTCTCGAATTCTCTCCCCGTCTGTTATACTAGCGCTATATTTTGTTAATGGTGCAGCAATTGCAACATCATCAATTTCTTTGAAACCACCTGAACCTTGTCTTTTTAAACTACTAGATCCAGTTATGAATATGACAGGTGATCTTTCTCCCCAAGCCTCCATCATTGAAGGCACAGCATTTGCAAATCCCTCAGGACCAACAAGACACACTGTTGGTTTACGAGTAATTCTTGTATGACCATCTGCTATATGGCCAGCAATTTGTTCATGAGGGCAGTTTATTACTTCCATCTGACATTCCATAAAACCCTCTAATGCTGGATTACAAAAACCCCCAGACAAAGTAAAAACGTGCTTAATTCCCTTATCTTTTAAAGCTCTTGCAATTAGTGATCCACCTCTAATTTTTTTATCTGACATAATTTAATATTTAGTATTTCCCATAATTTCTTTAGCAATTATTTCCGATGAGACATCGTTAATATCATTTAATCCAACTAATCCAAGTGTAGTACTTGTTTCTTCTTTTAAAATTTCTACTATTCTTTTTAAACCTTTTGCTCCATCAGCACCCATAGCATACATAACAGGTCTACCTATCATTGTATAGTCTGCCCCTAAAGCAATTGCTCTAACTATATCACTGCCACTTCTTATACCGCTATCAAAAATTAACGGGAATTCATTACCAACAGCTTTTCTAATTAAGGGAAGAATATTGATAGCTGCCGTAGCGCTATCCAATTGTCTTCCTCCATGATTTGAAACCTGTATTGCATCTGCACCTGCATTTTTAATTTTAATTGCATCTTCTGGAGACATAACTCCTTTAACTATAAGCTTACCCTTCCATTTATTTCTTACTCTTTTTAAGGTATCAAAATCTGTTGTACCTCTACTTTCTTTTCTTTTAAAAATTCCATCTCCACTTTTTGATGTTACATAGTTCATCGGTTTAGGGATTCCTTTGAGCAAAGTTGTTAAAGACCAAGTTGGATGTGTAGCAAAGTCAAAAAATTGTTTTGGTCCTATTTTAAATGGATAAGAAAATCCATTTTTATCATCTCTAGTTCGTCTTGATAATACAGGAACATCAACAGTTAATATTACAGTTTCATAACCAGTTTTTTCAGCTCTTTCTAAAAGCTCCATTACAAAACTTTCATCTTGAAAAATATAAAGTTGCATCCATGAATGTCCTTCTGAGTATTCATACATTTTTTCTAAGGTAGTTGTTGAAGCCATAGAAACGCATGTTGGAATATTATTTTTTGCACTTTCTTTTGCCAACATTATATCTGCACCTGGCCAAGACAAATTAGTCATTCCCATTGGTGCAAAACCAAAAGGATAATCAAATTGATAATTTAAAAATTTTTTTTTTAAACTTCTTTTCTCCACATTTCTCAAAACTCTTGGTTCAAGTCTTATTTGATCCAGTGCTATACTGTTTATTTCAGATAATTTTTCGTCTCCAGAAGCTCCATCAATAAAATCAAAAACTAGTTTTGGAAGTCTCTTTTTAGATAATTGTATAGCTTCTTTGATGCTAAAAATTTTATTGCTTGGTAAAACTTTACTCATATTTTTAATTT
>CACGET010000005.1 GCA_902572155.1 uncultured Pelagibacteraceae bacterium
TCAATAATCTTATTTTTTGCTTTTTTTTCAAAATTAATTATTGTTTGGTAGATTTTATAAGACCCAAAAAATAATAATAAGATTAAAAACAATTTAATCTTACTCACGTTTTTTTAAAGTTTTTTGTCTAAAACAGATTTAACAGTGTCGCCCATTACAGATGGATTTTTTGAGATTTCTATTCCACATTCTTTGAGTATTTCTACTTTTTTCAATTGCACTCTCCCCATAAGCTGAAACTATGGCGCCTGCGTGACCCATTACTCTGCCTTTTGGTGCTGTTAAACCAGCTATATATGCGATCACAGGTTTTTTCATATTCTCTCTAGCAAATTCTCCTGCTGCGACCTCTTGGGGTCCACCTATTTCACCAATCATTAATACTGCATCTGTTTCCGGGTCTTCTTCAAATTTTTCTATTACATCTCTAAAAGAGCTTCCATTTATTGGATCTCCTCCAATCCCTACACTTGTAGAAACTCCTATGTTTAAATTTTTTAATTGTTGCGCAGCTTCATACCCTAATGTTCCTGATCTACTAATAATACCTATTCTTCCCTCTTTATAAATGTGACCTGGCATAATACCTAGCATTGATTGACCTGGACTAATTATTCCTGCACAATTAGGTCCTACCAAGGTCATTTTATCACTTCGTGTATATCTTCTCATATATCTCTTAATTCTAATCATGTCATGGGAAGGTATTCCATCAACTATTGCAACACATGTTTTAATTCCTGCATCCGCAGCTTCCATTGCTGAATCAGCTGCAAAAGCTGGTGGAACAAATAAAATTGATGCTGTAGCACCTGTGTGTTTTACTGCGTCCTTGACGGTATTAAATACTGGTAAGTTAAGGTGTTTTGAACCTCCTTTGCCAGGAGTAACTCCGCCTACAACATTTGATCCATATTTTATCATTTCCTCTGCATGAAAAGATCCCATTTTACCAGTAAAACCTTGAATAATAATTTTTGAATTTTTATCAATTAGTACAGTCATAAATTTATTTTTTTAAGGCATATACAGCTTTATTAGCTGCATCTTCTAATGTATTGGCTTCAATATAATTTATTTTACTATCTTTTAAAATTTGGTTTCCTTTTTCTACATTTGTACCAGCAAGTCTTATTACAAGAGGAACTTTAATTTCAATTTTTTCTAAAGCTTGCACTATCCCCTCTGCTACCCAGTCGCATCTATTTATACCTGCAAAAATATTAACTAAAATAACTTCAACTTTTTCATCCATCGTGATTAGCTTAAATGCTTTTACGATCTTATCAGGAGTTGCTCCACCACCTACATCTAGAAAATTCGCTGGACTTCCTCCAGCTAATTTTATCATATCCATTGATGCCATGGCTAATCCTGCTCCATTAATTATATTACCTATGTTTCCATCTAAGCTTACATAATTTAATCCTCTATCTGATGCAAAGACTTCTTTTTCATCTTCTTGTGTTTTATCTCTTAATTCAGATACTTGAGTTCGTCTAAACATTGCGTTGTTATCAAAACTCATTTTGCAATCTAAAGCTAATATTTGTTTTTGTTTAGAAATTACCAGTGGATTTACTTCAACCATAGTAGCATCTAGTTCACTAAATGCCTTGTAGCAACCTATGATAGTTTCAGAGGCCCTTCTAATTAAGTCAGGCTCAATGCCTAACCCAAAGGCTAACTCCCTAGCCTGAAAACTTTGCATTCCAACTGCTACTTCAATCTTAGATCTTATAATAGTTTCTGGTTTTTCTTTTGAAATTTCTTCAACACTCATACCTCCTTCAGTAGATGCAACAACCATTATACTTTCAGAACTTCTATCAAAAACCAGACCAAGGTATAATTCTCTTTCTATTTCTGTTGCCTCTTCTATATAAATCCTATTAGCAACTTTTCCTTCTGGACCAGTTTGGTTAGTCACAAGTTTTTTTCCTATTAATTTGTCTGTTGCTTGAGCTACAGCTAATGGAGTATCACATACAATAATCCCACCTGCTTTGCCTCTTGCGCCTGAATGAATTTGAGCCTTTACAACCCACTTTGATCCACCAATTTCACGAGCCTTATTTTCTGCATTCTCTGGGCTATATACAATCCCGCCTCTAGGAATTGTAACCCCAAAACTTGATAATATTTTTTTTGCTTGGTATTCGTGAATATCCATATTTTATTTATTATGTATTAATTTATCAATATTGACAATATTTTCAGCCATTCTAGCTGAAGCTGCATCTATCATTCGTCCATCAAGTTGTGCAGCACCCTTTCCTTCTTTTGCAGCTTTGTCTAACTCTTCTAAAATTCTTTTCGCTTTATTCACTTCTGCCTCTGGTGGAGAAAAAACTTTATTTGCAAGTTTAATTTGTGATGGATGTATTGCCCATTTTCCCTCAATACCAATTGCGGCACCTCTTTTGGCAGCTGCAACGTATGAATCAGGATCATTAAAATCTCCAAACGGTCCATCTATTGCTCTTAATCCATATGCCCTACAAGTCATTACTAATTCTGACAAACCATGATGCCATTGATCGCCTGGGTAATCAGGATTTAAACCACCAATGACAACTGTTCTAGCTCTTAAGCTTGCTGCATAATCGGCAACACCAAAGTGTAAAGCCTCTAGTCTTTCACTTGATTTTGCAATTTCTCTAATATTAGACATGCCTAATGCGGTTTCAATTAAACACTCTATTCCAATTTTATTTTTTATTTTTTTATTTATCTCTATTTGAGAGAGTAAACAGTCAACCATATAAACATCACTTTCAGTTCCAGCTTTTGGAACTAAAATAGTGTCGACATTTTCTCCAGCTTGTTCTACCACTTCTACTAGGTCACTATACATGTAATGTGTATCCAAACTATTAATTCTCACAGAAATTGTTTTGCCTTTTTCTCTCCAATTCATTTCATTTAGAGCTTTGATGACATTAGCTCTTGCAGTAATTTTATCATTAGGGGAAACAGCGTCTTCTAAGTCTAGAAATATATAATCTGATTCTGAATTTAATGCTTTTTCAAACATCTTTGGGGAGGATCCTGGCACTGCTAATTCACTTCTTTGTAATCTTGATCTGGCAGGTTTATAGAATTTATGGCTCATACGTAGAATGTATATATTAATTTCTAAGATAAAATACTTATTGTTTTTATAAGTACTATATGTAAGTTTATTTTTTTCTTGAAGCTAATTCTTTCATTATTTCCTCAATTCTAATATTATTAGCCTCAAAATACATCATTAAATGATATAAAACATCTGCAGATTCATGAATCTTATTATTGTTTTCTTTTATTGCTTCTATAAGTTCATTTATTTCCTCTAGGACCTTTGCTTTGGCCAAAGATTTGTCATTCAAAAGTTGATTGGTATAGGACCCCTCTACAGGATTATTTTTTCTTTGTCTTGCTAGCAAAATTAATTCTTCTAAATTTTTTAGCATTTTAAATTCTAACAGGAATATCTTTTGAAGCCAAATATTGCTTTGCTTCATTAACTGAAAAAGTACCATAATGGAAGATGGATGCAGCTAAAACAGCACTTGCTCCTGATTTTATACCATCTACTAAATGATCTAAAGTTCCAACTCCACCAGATGCAATGACTGGAATATTTACTGAAGATGATATTTTTTCCATAAGATCAATATCATATCCAGATTGAGTTCCATCTTTATCCATTGAAGTTACCAAAAGTTCACCAGCACCACATTTCTCCATTTGTGATGCAAATTCTAATGCGTTAATACCTGTTGGATTTCTTCCTCCATGAGTAAAGATCTCCCATCCTGTTTCATTCCTTTTAGCATCAATTGCAACAACAATGCATTGTGAGCCAAACTTTCTAGAACTATCTTCAACAACTTTCACGTTTTGCACTGCTGCAGTATTTATCGAAACTTTATCAGCCCCACAATTAAGTAATTTATTAATATCCTCTGCACTTCTAACGCCCCCTCCTACTGTTAATGGTACAAAACATTTTTTAGAAGTATTTTTCACAACTTCAAAAATTGTATCTCTATTCTCATTTGAAGCTGTAATATCTAAAAAACAAATTTCATCAGCACCACCATCGCTATAAATTTTTGCTTGTTCTACAGGATCGCCCGCATCTTTAAGATCTACAAAATTTATCCCTTTTACTACACGTCCATTTTTAACATCTAGACAAGGTATTACTCTGTTTTTAAGCATCTAATTCCTTAACTAATTCGTCTAATTTAATATCACCATCATATATTGCTTTTCCAACTATAATACCTTCAATATTCTTATTACCTAAATCTCTAGCTTTTTTAATATCATCAATGGATGAAACACCGCCAGATATTATAACTGGACAATTAGAGGTATTTGAAACCTTTGAGGTTTCTTCAAAATTCGGACTTTGTTTCATTCCATCTCTATCTATATCGGTATAGATTAATCTACTTGCACCATAATCATTTACTTCTTTCAAATAATCTAGAGTTAATTGATTAGAATTCTCTTTCCAGCCTGAGACAGATAAATATCCGTTCTTAGCGTCTAATCCTAAGGCAATTTTATCTGGAAATTTTTTACATGCTTCTTTTAGAAAGTTCTTATCTTTTATTGCAGCACTTCCTAAAATTACTTTTTCAACACCAGCATCCGTATATTTCTTAATGCTTTCAAAGTTTCTTATTCCACCGCCAATTTCAATTTTAAGATCAAATTTAGTTAATATTTCTCTAATAATATCAAGATTAACCGTTTTGCCAGTCAAAGCTCCATCTAGGTCAACTATATGTAAATTTTTAAAACCATAATCTTTATATTTTCTAGCTTGTTCAACTGGAGACATTTCGTATTCTGTTTTGTTGTCAAAATTCCCTTTCACTAATCTCACACACTTTTTATCTTTAATATCTATTGCTGGAAATATTTTCATTTATTTTTATAAATTTATGAAGTTATCAATTATTTTGAGTCCAGTTTTATCACTTTTCTCAGGGTGAAATTGTGTTCCAAATATATTTTCTTTCTCAACAGAACAAACAATATTTGATGAATAATCTGTTGTTGCAGAGATTACGTTTTTGTCCTCAGGAATAAATTCATAACTATGAACAAAATACATATGTGAATTATTTTCTATCTCTTTAAAAATTTTACTATTCTTGATTATGTTTATTTGATTCCAGCCAATATGAGGCAACTTATATTTTCCATTTTGATTATTGATTTTAGAAACTTTTCCTGATATCCAACCAAGACCTTTTGTTTCAATTTCTTCATAACCAATATCTGCAAACATTTGTAAACCAACGCAAATACCAAGAAGAGGTTTTTTATTATCCATTACAAATTCGTGTAAGCAATCTACTAAACCGCTGATATTATTAAGTGCATCGACACAACTTTTAAATGAACCTTGCCCTGGCAAAACTACTTTATCACAAGACTTTATTTTGTTTAAATCAGAAGTTACTTCAATATTTACCTTATCTTTTGCAACTTCCTTAAAGGAATTTATTACAGAACTTATATTGCCCGAATTATAATCAACAATTGTGACATTCATTAAACTTATAATGAGCCTTTGGTTGATGGAATGCTTTTTCTATTTCTAGGGTCCATCTCTAAGGCATCTCTTAAAGATCTTGCTAAACCTTTATAGCAAGACTCAATAATGTGGTGACTATTGTCACCATAAATATTTTCAACATGAAGAGTTATGCCTGAAGACTGAGAAAAAGCTTGAAACCATTCTTTAAATAATTCTGTATCCATCTCACCAAGTTTCTCAACTTTTAATTTTACTTTCCAAATCAAATAAGGTCTGTTTGAAACATCGATAGCAACTCTTGTTAATGTTTCATCCATTGGGATAACTCTATGAGCATAACGTTTGATACCAACAAATTTTTTTGCAGCTTTTTTTAATGCCTCGCCAATTGCGATACCTGTATCTTCGGTTGTGTGGTGAAGATCAATATGTGTGTCCCCTTTTGCTTTTACTTTTAAATCAATAAGTGAATGTTTTGATAATTGTTCAAGCATATGATCTAAAAAGCCTATACCAGTATCAATTTGGTAACTACCTTTTCCATCAATATTTACTTCTACATTGATACTAGTTTCTTTTGTTTTTCGAGATACTTTTCCTTTTCTAGCCATATATTTTTAATGGTATACATACATAATCTAACTATATCAATATTTGTATGAACACTTGAAGTATCAAAATTAGTTACCATTTATTAAATATGACAACAATTGTACTGGTTAGAAAAAACAATGAGGTAGTAGTTGCTGGAGATGGGCAGGTAAGTATGGGAAATACTGTAGTCAAAAGTACTGCATCAAAGGTCAGGAAAATTGAAAAAAGAGATGTTGTTGCTGGTTTTGCAGGATCGACAGCTGATGCTTTAACTTTATTTGAAAGGTTAGAAGGAAAACTTGAAAAGCATGCAGGTAATTTATCTAGAGCAGCCGTTGAGCTAGCTAAAGATTGGAGAACAGACAAATACTTAAGAAGACTAGAGGCATTAATGGCTGTTGGAGATAAAAGTAATAGCTATTTAATATCAGGAACTGGTGACGTACTTGAGCCAGAAGGTGATGTTATTGGTATTGGTTCAGGGGGAAATTATGCTTTAGCAGCTGGTAAAGTTCTAATTGAGGGGAAAATGTCAGCTGAAGAAGTGGCAAAAAAAGCAATTAAAGTTGCAGCAGAAATATGCGTATTTACAAATGATAATATTAAAGTTGAAAAAATATAATGGATAATTCAAACGTAACACCATTGCATCCTAAAGAGAAAAATAAAAAAGATGAGGAGTCCTTAGTAAGTTCACTGTCACCTAGAGAAATTGTTTCTGAATTAGATAGATTTGTTGTTGGTCAAAATAAAGCCAAGAAGGCTGTTGCAGTTGCTTTGAGAAATCGCTGGAGAAGACAAGCTTTAAGTGGTGAAATGAAAAATGAAGTTTTGCCTAAAAATATATTAATGATTGGACCTACTGGTGTAGGAAAAACAGAAATTTCTAGAAGACTATCAAAACTTGCAGAAGCTCCTTTTGTTAAAGTTGAAGCAACTAGATTTACTGAAGTTGGATATGTGGGTAGAGACGTTGAACAAATCGTGAGAGATTTGATTGAGATTGCAATTGCGATGGAAAAAGTGAAAAAAAGGAAGGAAGTTCACGCACAAGCTCAAAAAGCAGCAGAGGAAAAAGTTCTAGATGCTTTAGTTGGAAAAAAAGCAAGTTTGGCAACTAGAGAAAGTTTTAGAAAGCGACTCAGAAATGGAGATTTAGATGACAACGAAATAGAAATTGTAGTTAGCGATTCTGGATCAAATAATACTTCATTTGAAATTCCGGGGATGCCAGGAGCAAACGTAGGAATGATAAACATTGGTGAAATGATTGGTAAATCAATGGGCAATAAAGAAAAAAAGAAGAAAATGACAGTAAAAGAATCTCATGAAATTTTAATAAATGATGAGTCTGACAAATTAATAGAACAAGACAAGATCATCAAAGCTGCGAAGATTTCAACCGAAAATAATGGAATAGTTTTTTTAGATGAAATAGATAAAATTTCTGCAAGAACTGACAGAGTTGGAGGGGATGTTTCTAGAGAAGGTGTTCAAAGAGACTTATTGCCTCTAATTGAGGGCACAACTGTCAATACTAAACATGGTCCTATTAAAACAGATCACATTTTATTTATTGCATCAGGAGCATTCCAACTTGCAAAACCATCAGACTTATTGCCCGAACTACAAGGCAGGTTGCCGATTAGAGTTGAACTAGAAGCATTAACTAGTGATGATTTTAAGAGAATATTAAGAGAGCCTGATTTTAGTTTAATTAAACAATATGTGGCTCTTTTAAAAACCGAGAATGTAGAACTCGAGTTTTCAAATGATGGAATTGATGCTATTGCAAATATAGCTTCGGAGGTAAATACTACAGTAGAAAATATTGGTGCAAGAAGATTGCATACTATAATTGAAAAAATATTAGATGAGATTAGCTTTACTGCAACTGATAGAGCAGGTGAAAAAATAATTATAAATAAAGATTATATAGATAAAAATTTAGATAATCTAGTTAAAGACACAGATCTATCAAAATTTATTTTATAATTTTATTTTTTTTTAAAAATATATAAAAGGCTCCTTCACCACCGTCTTGAATTTTAGCATCTTGTACCTCATATATCATTTTCATTAAATCACTATTTTTAACTATAAATTCAGGTACAGAATATTTTAAAATAGAAAGGTCTTTTGACACATAAGGATTTTTTTCATTTGTAGAATGTAATCCTTTTCCTGTAACTACGATTATTTTATTTACACTTTCTCGAAAACAGTCTTTAATAAATTTTTCTATATATTCATTTGCATTATCAAGAGTGTATCCATGTAAATCTACTGTTTTAGTTTTAACTAAATTTTTATTTTGAATATTGATATCTTTATTTAAAAGTTTTTCCTTTTTAGAAATGAAATCTTCCCAGTCTCTCTTATCTTTATTTGATATATTTTTATTCAATTAAGTTAACGTATTAACTAATAACCAGTTTGGATTAACAGACGTTACATCCCTGGAAAAAACCCAGGTGTCATAAATTTTTTTAATTTTTTCAGGATCACCAGATATGATTTTTTTATTTTTATCTTTTATACAAGTTATAACTTCAGCAACAAAATCTACTGTAACATTTAAAACTTTATTAATTTTATTTTGTTCTTTTATAACAGCTGAATTAACACCAATAAAAGTTATTTCGGCATAGTGGCCTCTTTCATTTCTTTCTTTAAGTGCCTCATCAAATTGTTTAAATATTTCTTTGCTTAAAAGAGGTTTGCTTGTAGTGATTTTGTTATCGTTGTCACTAAAATCAGTTATAATTGTTTCGTAGGCTAATTTAGCACCTTTTATAAATTCTTTTTGAGCTTCTTCATCAAAATCCTCTTTAATTTTTTTAGGATTATTTATATTTATATCTTTTAAAATTTTTTCAAATTGAGGGGATCCTTTTCCTTCAAAACCTGTCCTCTTTCCCAATATTCCTCTTAATCTCAAAAATATGAAGCCAGCAATCATTGCTAGCAAAATGATGTCTATATATTCAAAACTATAATTCATAATATAATTGTAATTACTATGTTGAATAATTTCAACTAGCAATTACATTAAAGACAAATGAACTCAGTACTTTTAACTATAATTTTAGTTCCAATTATTGAAATATATCTATTTATTAAAATTGGATCGCAAATTGGAGCATTAAATACTGTATTACTAATATTTGCTACTGCTTTTATGGGAATTTACTATGCTAAATATGAAGGTTTAAATACTATGAAATCAGGTCTCTCCCAACTGATTAAAAATGAAATACCTGCATATGAAATAATTTCAGGAGCAGCAATAGCATTTGCAGCTATACTTTTAATAGTCCCTGGTTTCGCCTCAGATGTAATAGGCTTTCTTCTTATAATTCCATTTACTAGAAAATTAATATTAAAGAAAATTTCAAATAAGTTTGAAAAAAAAAATAAAAATAAAAAAGATTTTATTGAAGGTGAATTTGAAGATATAGAGGAAGAAGATGACAGAAAAATTTAAAATTCTTGCCTCATACATCAAAGATATGTCTAGTGAAACTCCGAACGTAGAGACTTTTGTTTTTGTTCAAGAAAACATAAATAAATATCAATTAAACATAGACATTACCTCCAAAGCTTTAAAAAATAAAATGATTGAAGTAAATACAACCTTAAAATTTGAGGATAAGGAGCCAAATGAAAAAAAATCTTATTATGAAATTGTATATTCAACAATTGCAAGTGTAAGTGATGAAGTGAAAGAGGATAAAAATGAAATGCAAAAAATAATATTATGTGATATTCCAACAATTATTTATCCTAATTTAGAAAAAGCTTTCCTAAACTTAATACATGATTCGGGCCATCCAGGTTTGACTTTTGATAAAAAAGTAGATTTTAAAAAGTTATATAGTGAAAAATTTAATTAAAAAAATTTTTTTTTAAATTTTTTTTAAGATACTCTCTGTGCTTATTAATTTCCTCATTGCTTGGTAATATAATTTTTTTAAAATATGACATCTTTGCATTTTCATAATTTTCTTTATTAAAATCTTGATCTTTGAAATTAAGAGTAGGTTCTTTCTGATCAATTAAATTTATGTAAACACTGGATAGTAAATTACAATCAATTAAAGCAGTGTGTTTTGTTCTTTTAGAATTATCAATCCGATATCTTTTACAGAGTGCATCCAAACTAGCTGGTGAACCAGGATACTTATTTCTAGCTAATAATAAGGTATCTATGATTTTATTGTCTATTTTTTTTTTACCTATTAACGAAAGTTCGTTATTTAAGTGACTTAGATCAAATTCAGCGTTGTGAATTATTAGTCTCTTATCTTTAATAAACTCCAAAAACTCATCTTTAATTTCAAAAAATTTTTTTTGTTTGGATAAAAATTCATCTGTATAACCATGAACTTCAAAGGCTTTATCTGAAACTTTTCTTTCGGGGTTCAGGTAACAATGAAATTGATTTTTTGTCGGTGTTAAATTATCAAGCTCAATACATCCTATTTCAACTATTCTATGTCCTTCAGCTGCTGAGAAGCCTGTGGTTTCTGTGTCGAGTACAATTTCTTTCATTTAATTTCCCTTAAAATAGAATTCACACTTTTTAATGCCTCTTTATGTATAAATCTATTATTAATTATTAAATCAGATTTACTTTTCTTTTTTTTTAATGACCACTGTACTTGTTTAAATTTACTAATTAGTTTCCTATTATAATTTTCTCTTTTCTTCAATCTTTTATCAATTTTAGACCGGGAAGATTGAATATAAATTACCACATCATTTTTTTTATTTAGTCCGTTTTCAAGAAATAAGGGGATATCTAAAATTACAAATTTTTTATTAATATTCTTGTGTACAAAAATTTCCATTTGTTTTCTAACTAATGGGTGAATTATTTTTGAAATTTTTTTTAAATTTATTTGATTTGCTAAAATACATTTAATTAATTCTTTTTTTTTTAAAGGAAAAGAAGAAAAAAAATTTGGAAATTTCTTTTTAATCAAATAAAAACATTTTTTATCTTTTTTATAGATTGCTGAAACGACCGCATCTGCATTAAAAACTGGATATCCAAATAGATTAGCAAAATACGACTTTCCAGAGCCTATATCACCCACTAATGCAATTCTAATCATTATTTAAAATCTTAATTGTTTCATCATTAATATCTGGCATTATTTGATGCCAAAGCGTGAATGCTTGATGCGCTTGATAGATAAACATCATTTTTCCATTTTCAGTCAAATTGCCTAATTTTTTTCCTTTTTTTAAGAAATCAGTCTCTTCTGGGTTATAAATTACATCATAAAAAAGTTTACCACTATCAACACTGGAAAAGTCTAAATTTATTTTATCATCTTTATTTAGACCTATGCTTGTTGCATTAATAACTATATCAAAATCAGAAATCTTGCCCCAGTCACTTATTAATATATCTTTGAAAAAGTTCTTTAAGTCTTCTGCTTTTTCTCTTGTTCTATTACTTACCGTTATCGATAGTGCTTTCATTCTTTGAAGAGCAAAAATAATTGACGACACAACCCCACCCGCACCTAGAATTAAAATTTTTTTATTATAAACATTATATTTAATTTTCTTTAAGCTAAGTTCAAATCCTGCAATGTCTGTATTATGACCGATTATTTTATTGTCACTCAAATATATGGTGTTAATTGACTGTGTTGACTCTGCTTCTAAACTTAATTTGTCCATATAAGGTATTAAATCTTTTTTAAATGGAACGGTTACGTTGATGCCCTGAATGTGACCCTCTCTAATTTCAGAAACAATGTTTTTTAAATCCTTTTTTTCAACTTGTTTCTTTTCGTATATAGCGTTAATTTTATTTTTTTTAATCCAGTGATTATGTAAAGTGGGGGATAAAGAATGGCTTATTGGATTTCCTATAACTAAATATTTTTTCATTTATGATTATTTAAATATTCCTGAATTTTTTTAATAGGAAGGCCCATTATAGTATTTTTGTCTCCCTCAATTTTAGAAAATAAATTTCTACCTTCTCCTTCAATTTGATAAACATTATAGGCAAACAGTGTTTCATCAGCTATTTTAGATAAATACAATATAAGTTCATGATTGGACATTTTTTTCATTGTTAGCTTGGCTTTATCGGTATAATTCCAAATCATAGACCCATTATTTGATAAGCACACAGAACTAAATAAAAAATGAGCCCTACCATTCATTTTTTCTAAAATTTTCAAGGCCTCTTCCCTATTTGTGGGTTTTGAAATCAGTTCGCCATCAAGATCAATTACACTATCTGCGCCCAAAACTAATTTATTTGGGTTTTTTGTGCTGATTTTATTTGCCTTTAATTCAGCTAAGTTTTTTGAAATAACCTTGGGTGAAGCTCCTTCTTTAAGTAAGCTTTTTTTAATGATGTCTTCATCTATATTAGATGCTTCGACCTCATTTAAGATGTTGTGACTGTCTAATAGATCTTTCCTAACTTTGCTTTTTGATGCTAAAATGAGTTTATTTGACATTGTCTTTATATATTTCGTGAATTTTTATTATAGACGCTGCTGTTTCTTCTACAGATTTTCTTGTAACATCAATAGATGGCCATCCATACTTTTTAAAAGTTTTCTTGGCATTTAAAATTTCTTTTCTAATATTCTCAATCTCAGTATAAGTTTTGTTCTCTGTTTCTTTCAGTGAGTTCATTCTATTTTTTCTTACATCAACTAGTCTTTCTGCTTCTGTGTTTAAACCTACAACGCAGGCTAATTTTGGGTTATCTTTTAAAATTTTTGGTAACGAGTTTTCATTAACAAGTGGTATATTAGAAGTTTTGAGCCCTCTATTTGCTAAGTAAATAGATGTTGGTGTTTTGCTAGTTCTGCTTACACCTATTAATATTATATCAGAATTTTCAATATCGTTAATTGAATTTCCATCGTCATGATTCATAGTAAATTGTATAGCTTCAATTCTTTCGTAATATTCATCATTTAACACGTGTTGACCACTTGGTTGGTGTGAGGCTTTTTGGTTAAGAATTTTAGAGAAATTTAGAATTAAATTCCCAAGGACACTAAAACAAGGTATTTTTTTTTTATCACTAGAGTTTTTTAAAAAAGATCCCAGGTTGTTATCAACAATTGTATATAAAATAATAGAATTTTTATTTTCTTTAGCATCTTCTAGTATTTTTAAAATTTGATTCTCAGTACGCGTGAAAGAATAAGAGTGTATTTTGTATTTAATATTATTAAATTGAGCTTTTAGAGCTAAAAAAATCCTATCTAATGTTTCGCCTGTTGAATCTGATATTAAATATATTTGATATGTATTACTCATGAAAAAATTGTTAATAAATTTGTATTATTTTCTAAAAATTACTCAAATTAAATATTGTGAAATTATCACTGTAAAATATGACTTTTATTAACATATTTAAATAAATTACTAATATAATACATATAATTTAATAATATCAAAAAAAGCTTCAATTTTAACAATTTAAATAGATTTAAGACGTTATTAAGATGTTATTAAAGTGTGAATTATTATTTATTATCGTAATTCACAAAACATAATACTACTACAATAATTATATATATAATTTAAATATGAATCCATTACATCAAGTAATTATAAATAAAAACACGAATAGAAAACCAGTTTGGATAATGAGACAAGCTGGAAGATATTTGCCTGAATTTAGAGAAATAAGAAAACAAAATCCAAATTTTATAAAACTGTGTCTAAATGAAAATTTATCAACAAAGATAACATTACAACCTTTACAAAGATTTAATTTAGATGCAGCAATAATTTTTTCTGATATTTTAATATTACCATATGGGCTAAATCAAAAAGTTGAATTCGAGAAAGGTTTTGGTCCAAAACTTGGCGATGTTAATATCGAGGAAATGTTGAGACTAAATGAGGAAAGTTTTGTAAAAAAAATTAATCCGATTTATAATGCTATTAAAAAAGTAAGCACAAGTAATATTGTAAAAAATAAAAATACAATAGGTTTTGTTGGGGCTCCATGGACTTTATTAGTTTATATAATAAATCAACAATCTCCAAAAAAAAATTTAAAAAAAGATTTTTTTAAAAATAAAACTTTAATTAAAAAAATTTTGTTAGTTTTAGATAAATTTTTAAAAATACATATTAAAAATCAAATTAATAGTGGTGCGAATATAATACAAATATTTGATAGCTGGGCGGGCTTATTAGAAGAAAAAGATTTACCTGACTATATATATTTACCTACCCTCAGTTTAGTAAACTATGTTAAATCTTTAAATACACCTGTTATTTGTTTTCCTCGGGAGATTAAAAATTATAAAAAATTTTGCGAAACAGTTAAACCAGATGCAGTGAGTATTGATTATAATGTTGATCCAATAAAAATTTTAAATGATATAAAAATTCCAATTCAAGGTGGTCTCAATCCTAAAATATTACTTTCAGATAAAGATACGATAAAAAAAGAAACAAAAAAATATTTAGATATATTTAAAGATCATCCTTATATTTTTAATTTAGGCCACGGAGTTTTGCCAGAAACCGATCCAAATATAATGGATTATTTGGTTAAAATGGTAAAGGATTACTAAATGATAAATAAGGAAGACCATCCACTCGTAAAATTCGGTAAAACAGGAGTATTAATTGTAAACTTGGGAACCCCAGACTCAACTAGTTGGTTTGATATAAGAAAATACTTAAAAGAATTTTTATCAGACAAACGTGTAATAGAAGTAAATCCTATAGTTTGGAAGATAATCTTAAACCTGTTTATCTTAAATTTTAGGCCATCAAAAACTGCTAAAGCTTATAAAGAAATTTGGATGAAGGAAGAAAACATTTCACCGTTATTATATTACCCAAAAAAACAAGCACAAAAAATATCTGCATCAATTTCAGAAAAACATTTAATTATAGATTTTGCAATGAGGTATGGAAATCCTAGTATTAAAAGTAAAATTTTTAAATTGCATGAACAAGGATGTGAAAATTTAGTTATTTTACCATTATATCCTCAATATGCAGCGGCAACAACAGCCACTGTTTGCGATGAGGTTTACAGAACTTTAATGCAAATGAGATGGCAACCATCTTTGAAAATAGTTCCTCATTACGAATCTAATCCTTTATATATTTCTGCACTAGTAAACTCAATTAATAAAAAAATAAATGAATTAAATTGGAGGCCCGATTTAATTTTGGCTTCTTACCATGGTATACCAAAAAAATATTTTGAGAAAGGGGATCCATATCATTGTTATTGTTATAAAACTACAAGGCTTATCTCCGAAAAATTGAATTCTGTAGAAATAAAAACAACCTTCCAGTCCAGGTTTGGCCCCCAAGAATGGCTACAGCCCTATACGGATAAAGCTTTAGAAAATTTACCTAAAGAAGGTAAAAAAAATATTCTTACAATATGTCCAGGCTTTTCTTCAGATTGTGTAGAAACTTTAGAAGAAATATTGATTCAGGGCAAAGAAAGCTTTATTAGTGCTGGAGGTGAAAACTTTGACATGGTGCCATGTTTAAATGACACTGATGATCATATCTTCTTACTAAAATCTTTAATTCAGAGCATTGTTTAATTAATGAATACTTATTTACTTTTTAAATCACTACATTTGATCTCAGTTATTTCTTGGATGGCAGGCTTGCTATACCTTCCAAGAATTTTTGTTTATCATGCTGAGAATTCCTCTGAGATTAAAGTTTCTGAAATTTTTAAAGTAATGGAGAAAAAATTATATCATTACATCATGACTCCAGCGATGATACTGTCATGGTTTTTTGGGTTATTGTTAATTCACAGCATTGGTTTTCAACAACTTGGACAAATGTGGATGTTGTTAAAGATAGTGTTTGTAGTTATTTTGACAATTTACCATTTTTATTTAGGCAAAATAGTAAATCAATTTAAATTTGATCTAAATAGGCATACTCATAAATTTTATAGAATTATTAACGAAATACCTACAATTTTGCTCATTTTGATCGTATCTATTGTTATTTTTAAACCTATCTGGGGTTGAATAATATTTAATAATATATATATTAAATCTACTTATTAAGTCCTTAATAATATTAATTCATGAACATTCAAGAACTAAAACTTAAATCGTCTGAACAGCTTATTTCACAAGCAGAAGAACTCAGCATTGAAAATGCTAGCACTTTAAGAAAACAAGAAATTCTTTTTGCTATATTGAAAAAGGTTGCAGAAAAAGAGGAAATCACTGGAGCGGGTGTTTTACAATTATTGCAAGACGGCTTTGGTTTTCTAAGAGCAATGGAGTCTAATTATTTACCAGGTCCTGATGATATTTATGTTAGTCCAAGTCAAATTAGAAAATTTGGACTAAGAACTGGTGATACTGTTGAAGGACCAGTTAGAGCACCCAAGGAAGGTGAAAGATATTTTGCATTACTTCAGGTTAGTAAGATTAATTTTGAAGAGCCCGAAAAAACTAGACACAAAATAGCTTTTGATAATCTCACACCCCTTTATCCAGACAAACAGTTGGTGATGGAAGTTGAAACTACAAAAATTGAAAAAAAACCTGACTTAACTCCAAGATTAATAGATCTTGTAAGTCCAATTGGCAAGGGCCAGAGATCTATCATTATCTCACCTCCTAAGGCAGGTAAGACTATGATTTTACAAAGCATAGCTAATTCTATCGCAAAAAATTATCCTGAATGTTATTTAATTGTTTTGCTTATTGACGAACGTCCAGAAGAAGTGACTGATATGCAGCGAACTGTAAAAGGAGAAGTGATCAGTTCTACCTTTGATGAACCTGCTCAAAGGCACGTAGCAGTAGCTGAAATGGTTATCGAAAAAGCTAAAAGATTAACAGAACATAAAAAGGATGTGGTTATTTTATTAGACTCAATCACAAGATTGGGAAGAGCATATAACGCAGTAATCCCTAGTTCTGGAAAAGTTTTAACAGGTGGTGTAGATGCAAATGCGCTTCAAAGGCCCAAAAGATTTTTTGGTGCCGCAAGAAATATTGAAGAAGGTGGATCTTTAACAATCATTTCTACTGCATTAATTGATACTGGAAGCAGAATGGATGAAGTAATTTTTGAAGAATTTAAAGGAACTGGTAATAGTGAAACAGTTTTAGACAGAAAAATTGCAGATAAAAGAATTTATCCTGCAATTGATATAACAAAATCTGGAACTAGAAGAGAAGAATTACTCTTTGAGAAAAATGATCTGCAGAAAATGAATGTGCTTAGAAGAATAATTGCTCCAATGGGAACAATGGATGCAATTGAATTTATTAGTTCTAAATTAAAAGACACAAAAAATAATGCCGAGTTTTTTAACTCAATGAATAAGCCAGCTTAAAAGAATTTTTCATTACAATTTTAAGTTTTACAGAGACATAAATTTGAAGATATAATCCTTGAATGACAATTTATGCTTTATCGAGTGGTCCTGGTATATCAGGTGTAGCTGTAATAAGACTTTCAGGACAAGACACCTCAAAAGTAATTCAATTTTTAACTGGTAAGGAGCCACCAAAGCCGAGAGTAGCAACATTAAGAAAAATCAATAAAATCAACACTTCTGAGCTGATTGATGAGGGGCTAATCCTTTGGTTTCCTGGCCCTGAGAGCTACACAGGCGAAGATATGGCTGAAATTCAAGTTCATGGCAGTAAAGCTGTTGTGGATGCCCTGCACTCCTCTCTTTCAGATATAGAAAATTGTAGATTAGCTGAGCCAGGTGAATTTACAAAACTAGCATTTCAAAATGGAAAAATAAATTTACTTAAAGCAGAAAGTATTGCTGATTTGATTTCTTCAGAAACAGAAATTCAAAGACAACAAGCAATAAAAATCATGAGTGGAAAATCATCTGATCAATTTAATTTTCTTAGAGAAAAACTTTTAAAAATTTTATCACATGTTGAGGCAAAAATTGATTTTCCAGAGGAAGATCTGCCTAATAATATTTTAGATGAAATCAAAAACAGTTCAGATGAAGTAATAAAAATAATTAAAAAAATATTAAACGACCAAAAAGTTGGAGAAAGAATTAGAGAAGGTTTTAAAATTGCTATTCTAGGACCAACTAATGCTGGCAAATCTAGCCTGATGAATCACTTATCTAATCGTGATGTCGCAATAGTTTCTGAAATTGCAGGTACAACTAGAGACGTGATTGAGACCCATTTAAATATAGACGGTTATCCAGTTATAATCTCTGATACAGCCGGTATAAGAGATTCTCAAGATGAGATAGAAAAAAAAGGAATTAAATTATCTTTAAATAGAGCTGAAGAAGCAGATTTAAAGCTTGTTGTGGTTGATGCAAAAAGCCTTGATTTTACTGATGTTTTGAAGGGTTTATTGGATAAGAATGCAATTTTAGTTATAAATAAATCTGATCTTTTAGAAAAAGATATTGATCCAGAGATTAAAAAAACAAATCATGTTTTAATTTCGATTAAAGAAAATAAAAACATTGAAGAATTAATATTAAAAATAAAAAATAATTTAAAAAATAAATTTCTTACAAGTGATGATATTTTAATTACAAGAGAGAGACACAGGCAACATTTGCAAAAGTGTTTGGATCATCTAAATAACTTTAATCAAAAAAAAGAAATCGAAGATTTTGATAAAGCTGCAGAAGATTTAAGATTAGCTACTAGACATTTAGGCATGATTGTTGGAAAAGTTGATGTAGAGGAGATATTAGGTAGTATTTTCAACGATTTTTGTATTGGCAAGTAATACCTTATTTTGTTGGTCTTTTGCACTTTTTTTAATAAAAAACGTTGATAAATAAGCCTTATTTACAAAAAATTAAGCCTATCTTGTAAATTATATAATCACATATAGATTTGGATTATGAAAAATGATTTGTCATTTGATGTAGTTGTAATTGGAGGAGGCCATGCTGGATGCGAAGCTGCAGCAGCTTCTGCTCGTCTTGGAGTGAACACTGCCCTATTTACTCATAAATTAGAAACTATTGGTGAGATGTCCTGTAACCCGGCAATAGGAGGTTTGGGCAAAGGTCATTTAGTTAGAGAAATAGATGCTCTTGATGGTGTTATGGGAGATGTAGCAGACAAATCAGGTATACAATTTAGATTATTAAATAGAAGTAGAGGACCAGCAGTCAGAGGACCACGAACTCAATCAGATAGATCGCTTTATCGTAAATATATGCAAGAAATATTGCTAAACTATTGTAATTTAAGCGTTTTTTCTGATCCAGTTATAAAGTTTATTTTTAATAAAAATTCAATAAGTGGATTTGAAACTAAAGAAGGAAAGAAAGTTCTATCGAATAAGATAATACTTACAACAGGGACTTTTTTGAATGGTTTGATACATATAGGTGATGAAAGAACCCCAGCAGGTAGATACGACGAAAAACCTTCTACAGGTTTGAGTGAACAATTAGCAAAATATAATTTTAAAATTGGAAGATTAAAAACTGGAACACCACCAAGGCTAGATTCAAGGACAATTAATTTTGAAAACTTAGAAGAACAATTCGCAGATGACGATCCTTATTTTTTTTCATTCTTAACTAAAAAAAATTTAAATAAACAAATATCTTGTCGAATGACTTATACAAACGAAAAGGTTCATAACATTATAGAAAAGAATTTATCAAAGAGCGCTATGTACTCGGGTAGTATAAAAGGGGTAGGCCCAAGATATTGTCCATCTATAGAAGATAAGATAGTAAAATTTGCAGATAAAGTTCGTCACCAGATATTTTTAGAGCCAGAAGGTCTAAATGATCACACAATTTACCCAAATGGTATATCGACATCACTTCCAGCTGAGGTACAACAAGAAATATGTAATAATATCAATGGTTTAGAAAATGTTACTATATTAAGACCAGGATATGCAATAGAATATGATTATATAGATCCACGTGAACTATTACTAACTCTTGAAACTAAGAAGATAAGCAATCTTTATCTTGCCGGTCAAATTAACGGAACAACAGGATATGAGGAAGCTGCTGCGCAAGGCCTTATAGCTGGAATAAATGCTGCCTTGTCTGTTAAAAAATTGGAACCATTCATACTTGATAGATCTGATGCCTACATTGGAGTGATGATTGATGATTTGGTGACAAAAGGAGTAGCTGAGCCATATCGTATGTTTACATCAAGAGCAGAATATCGATTGAGTTTGAGATCTGATAATGCTGATCAAAGATTAACTGCAAAGGGAATAGAAATTGGTCTAATAGGTAATGAGAGAAAAGCAAAATATTTGAGTAAATTTGAACAAATTAGCCAAATAAATTTAAAAATGAGAAATTCCAAGATTTCACCCTCTAAAGCTGAGAAATTTGGAATAAAAATAGCAAAAGATGGAATATTGAGATCATCTAGCGAAGTTTTAACTCAAAAAGGAGTAAATATGAGTAAAATTAGGGAAATATGGTCTGATATACCCTTTTTTACGAAAGAAATTGATGAACAGGTAGAAATAAATGCTCATTATAGGGGTTATTTAAAGAAGCAAAAAGCTGATATTCTAGCGTTTAAGAGGGATGAAAATCTCATTATACCTGATAAAATTAACTATGATAGACTTTCAGGTCTGTCTAATGAGGTAAAAGCTAAATTTAAAGAAATAAAGCCAAAAACAATGGGTCAAGCCTTAAGAATAGATGGAATCACTCCAGCAGCTGTATATATTTTGTTGTCACATGTCAAAAGAAAGTCTATTAAGCATATAGCTTAATGGATCAGGAAATTTTAAATTTTTATTCTAGAATCAATCACTTAAATGTTTCACGTGAAACATTTTTGGACTTTGAAAACTATATATCCATGATTCTCGAAAAAAATAAAAAAATCAATATAATTAGTCAAAATACAGCATCAAAAAAGTCAATAATTGACCGTCATATTATAGATTCTGCACAAATCATTGATTTTGTTGATTTAAATAGTAATACAACCACAGATATAGGTTCAGGAGGGGGTATGCCGGGAATAATTGTGGCGATTATACTAAAAAACATGAAAAATAATATGAATGTGCACCTTTATGAAAAAAGTTACCATAAAAGCCATTTTTTAACGGAGGTTTCAAAAAAATTAAATTTAAACACAAAAGTTTTTCAAAAAAATATTTTTGAAATAAAAAATTTAAAAACAGGAACAATAATGTCCAGAGCATTTAAACCAATGCCAGTAGTTTTAGATTTAGTATATGAAAATTTTTCAAAATATAAAAATTTAATTTTTTTTATGGGGAAGAGTGGAAAAAAAATTTTTGAAAATTCCAAAAAAAATTGGGAGCTGGAGTATATAGAAAAGAAAAGTTTAACAAGTGAAGATTCATTTTTAATAAATATTAAAAAAATTAAAAAAAAAAATTAAATGCAAATTATTTCAGTCATAAATCAAAAGGGTGGGGTTGGAAAAACTACTACGGTGATAAATCTTGCAGCAGGTTTATCTCAAATAAATAAAAAAATTTTAGTAATCGACCTAGATCCACAAGGTAACGCTACCACAGGTCTAGGATTATCTAATATGGATAACTCAAGTGATACAATTTATGGAGTTTTGAATGGAACTAGAGAAATCAGTGATGTGATTAAAAAAACACAGTTCGAAAATTTAGATATCATAACATCTAATGTAGATTTATCGGGCTTAGAAGTAGAGACGGCTGATGACAGTAATAGGGCTTTTATACTAAAGACTAAATTAACCGCATATTTAAACGATTCTAGAAGATTATATGATTATGTCTTGATCGATTGCCCACCTTCTTTAAGCTTGTTGACAGTAATGGCACTCGTAAGCTCAAATTCTTTATTGGTACCACTTCAGACTGAATTTTTTGCTTTAGAGGGTTTAACGCAGCTAATGAAAACGATCGAAAGAATAAAAGTAAGTTTAAATCCCGATTTGAAAATCAGAGGTATACTTTTAACTATGTATGACAAAAGAAATAAGCTTTCATCTCAAGTTGAGAAAGAAGCTAGGGATTATTTTAGTGAAAAAGTTTATTCAACTGTCATACCAAGGAATGTCAGACTATCAGAAGCACCCTCCCATGGTATGCCAGTATTGATCTATGACAAGACATGTCCTGGCAGCAAATCTTACTTTAGTTTTACTGACGAGTTTATGAATCAAGAGTCAACAGTTGGGAGTGCTGCTTAATGGATAAAATCAAAAAAGGATTAGGAAGAGGTCTATCGTCGTTAATTGGTGAGACGAAAATTGAACCTCAAAAAAATCAAGTATCAATTAGTGATCTGGTCCCAAATAAGTATCAACCAAGAAAGATATTTGATGAAGCTAGTCTAGAAGATCTAACTAATTCAATTAAAGAAAGGGGGATGATACAGCCTATAATCGTTAGAAATTCAAATGATGATAGATCAAAGTTTGAAATAATTGCTGGTGAGAGAAGATGGCTAGCAGCGCAAAGAGCTGGTCTTCACAATGTACCCGTTGTCATAACGGATGCAGATGATTTAAAATCTCTAGAATTTGCTATTGTAGAAAATGTTCAAAGGCATGATTTAAATCCTCTTGAAGAGGCACAAGGATATAAAAGATTAATAGATGAATTTTCTTATGACCAAGAAAAAGTGTCTAAATTTATTGGTAAAAGCAGGAGTCATATTACAAATGCTTTGCGACTTTTAACCTTACCTGATGGTGTAATAAAATTAATTGAGACACAAAAGTTGACTGCTGGTCATGCTAAAATTTTAGTTGGTCTTACAAATGCAAGTTTTGTAGCTAGCAAAATAATTGAAAACAAACTCTCAGTTAGACAAGCTGAAAATTTTGTAAAATTATTTAAAAATAAAAGACAAAAACTAAGTAATTCCAAAGATGTAAATATAATGCATCTTGAAATGTCTATTGTAAATAAAGTTGGTTTAAATGTTGAGATTAAAAATAAAAAAAATAATAAAGGTAAAATTATTTTTGAATATAAAGACTTAGATCAACTAAATAAAATTATTGATATTATAAAATCTAATTACTAGTTTTTATTGTGGATTTTTCTAAAATAAAGTTCGAAATTAAATTAAATGGATTAATCGATACTTGTTTTACAAGTATCTCAAGTTCATTTAGGTTATAAATTACCTCTTTTAATTTTTCAGGAGTCCAATTTATAATTTGTTGTTTGATTAAATCTTTATCTTTCCAAAAAATTGGAGGCTTTGCACTTGATATTGTTTTATTTATATCATTATTATTTTTATAATCGTCAAGTAAGATAAGTAGCCTTTTTGATTTGTTTAAAAAAGTTCTAATTATCAAAATACAGTCTTCAGGTCCAAAATTATTTTCATTTAAGATACTGACAGTTTTTTTAACGTTTTTTGCTAGGCATAGGTTTATTAGTTCATTTACGCTAAAGTCTTCAGTTAGATTAATTAATTTAACTAATTCCTCAGTTCTAATTTTTTTTTTGTTCTTTAAAAATAGAGAAATCTTTTCTAGTTCATTTTTTAAATATCCTCTATTCCCATTACATTTATTTACAATGAAGTTGATATTTTCATAAGATATTGAAATATTTATTTTATTAAAAAAATTTTGGGTAAACTTTACCAATGTTTCGTTAGTGTCTGGATAAAATGCAACAGACACAGAATTATCATTTTTCTCAATAAACGCACGTAATTTTGATCTTTTATCTAAAATATCCGCGTTTAGTATAAAGAAAATATCATTTAAATTTTTTTCAGATATTTCCAATAAAATTGTTAATAATTTATCTGTAATTCTATTAATAATAATTAATTGTCCATTATCGAATAGCGATCCATTAAACACATTATCATAAAAAATATCTTTATTTTCAAAGATTTCTTTTTCATCATATTTTAAAGTCTTTTCTTTTTTGTTCTTTAAAATTAATTCAGAAATTATCTCGTTTTTAAATCCATCATTTTGACCGTGTAACAAAAAAAATTTAACATTTGACAAATTTAATTTGTCCACCTCATAAAATTTTACGATCATTTTAATTTTATCAATTGCAATATTAAATTATCTGAGAATAAAACTGCAAAATTTCTTTTTATATTTTTTTCATAAGTGTTTTCATCTAACTTATTTTCAATATCATTTATAGTCGTATTTTCTGAAAAACTAAATATTTTTTCTTCTCCCTCAAAAAAAACTTCAAACACAACTGTTGAAGATACATTGTGGCTTTTAGTGTCGCCAGCAAGATTTTTAGTTTTTGCACTTTTTGTATATGTAGTTTTGGTGTTAATTAATATTTTAGCCCCATCACCACGTCCCATATATCTTTGAAAATTATTCTTTATTGCATTATTAATTTCTCTATCACCTTCAAAATTTATTAACTCTAAATTTATTTTTTTATCTGTATTTTGAGAATATATTGGACTGTAACCACAGCCGTATAAAAAAAAAGGAATTAAAATTATAACTAAAAAATTTTTATACATAATTTTACATTATTATGTTTATAAGTTTATTGGGAACAAATATTTTATTTTTTATATGTTTATCTTTAATATACTTGTCTAATTCGACTAGATTTGCTAATTGATCTAATAACTCTTTTTCAGTTAAATCCTTTTTAGCCATTAATACTGCTCTTTTTTTACCATTTATTTGAATGACATAATTTATATCTTTTTCTATTAATAAATTTTCATCTATTAGTGGCCAACTGATTTTTTCGTTTTTACCAATAAATTCAAAGCACTCATTTGCAAAATGAGGTATGATTGGCATCATGACTGTTAATATTTTTTTATAATTCTCAATTAATGTTTTCTTAGAATATTCATTGTCAATTTCTGAAAAGAGCTGATTATAAGCTTCATGAAGGTTTGCAATAATTTTATTATACGCAAAGTTTTTAAGATTTTCTGTAACATTCTTAACAAATATATTTGTAATTTTAGATAAATGATTATCCTTATCCTTTTCTGAGTTATTTTTGATTTTTTCTATTATCTTATTATGAAGACTCCAAAGTTTTTGAATAAATTTGTAAGAGGATTTCATTCCTTGTTCAGACCATTGGATGTCTTTTTCTGGTGGGCTATCAGATAAAATAAATAACCTTACAGCATCAGCTCCATAACTTTCAATTATAAATTCAGGGTCTATTACATTTTTCTTTGATTTAGACATTGACTCAGATGGTCCTACTTTTACAATTTTATTTAGATTATCTTTTTCTACGAATTTATTGTTTACTTTTTCTATTTCATCCGGGCTCAACCAATTATTATTTTCATCTTTATAAGTTTCGTGACAAACCATTCCTTGAGTAAAAAGATTTTCAAAAGGCTCTTTAATATTAAATTTATCATTATTATAATCAATTGCTCTCATAAAAAATCTTGAATATAGGAGATGCAAAATTGCATGTTCAACACCGCCTATATATTGATCAACAGGCATCCAATAATCTACTTCATCTTTATTAAATCCATAACCAGACTCTTGTGGAGAACAAAATCTAAGATAATACCAAGATGAACAAACAAATGTGTCTAATGTATCTGTCTCTCTAATTAGTTTTTTTCCATTAATCACAATTTCTTTCCAATCTTTTTGACTATCTAAAGGATTACCTTTTACATTTAAGTCAATATTTTCAGGCAATTTTACAGGCAGCATTGATTTTGGTATCGGGACTACATTTCCATCTTCATCGTACGCAATTGGTATTGGACACCCCCAATATCGTTGTCGTGAAACACCCCAATCTTTTAACCTATAATTAATCTGTTTTTTTCCTAATTTTTTTTCTTCTAGAATTTTAATTGTCTCTAAAACAGAATTTTTTGGGGCATCTAGACCGTTAAGAAAATTAGAATTAATTATAATTCCTGGCCCTGGATATGCTTCGTTAGAAACTTTATAATTATCATTTTCATCGTAAGGCCTTACAACAGTTTTGATTTCTAAATTATACTTTTGAGCAAAATCAAAGTCTCTTTGATCATGTGCTGGACATCCAAATACTGCACCAAATCCATAATCCATTAAAACAAAATTAGCAAAATAAACAGGTACTTTTTGTTTTGAATTTAAAGGATTAATTGCTTCCAGGCTAGTTTTAAAACCTATTTTATCACCAACTGCTATTGCCTCTTCGGTAGTTCCTGTTTTTGAGCACTCCTCTTTAAATTTTAAAAATTCTTTGTCATTCTTATAAAAATTAGAAATTTCATGATCTACAGATAATGCTAAAAAAGAAAATCCAAAAAGTGTATCTGGTCTAGTGGTAAAACATTTAATATTATTTACTGGTAAATCTCCTTGAATAACAAATTCTATTTCACAACCAAAAGATTTTCCAATCCAATTTTTTTGCATAGTTTTTACTTTGGTTGGCCATTTTGTTAATTGATCCAGTCCATCTAATAAATCTTGAGAAAATTTAGATATATTAAAAAACCATTGGCTGAGTTTTTTCCTTTCCACAATAGCACCTGATCTCCAACCTTTACCATCTATCACCTGTTCATTGGCAAGAACCGTTTCATCTACAGGATCCCAGTTTACGTAATTTTCTTTTCTATAAACAAGTTTTTTTTCAAGTAATTCAAGAAAAAAAATCTGCTGATGTTTGTAATAATCTTTTGAGCAAGTAGATATCTCTCTGCTCCAATCTATTGAGAGCCCAAGTTTTTTGAGCTGATTTTTCATAATATTGATATTTGAGTTTGTCCAATCTTTAGGGTCTAACTTATTGTCTCTTGCAGCATTTTCCGCTGGCATACCAAATGCATCCCATCCCATAGGATGTAAAACATTGAATCCTTCAAGCGATTTATATCGAGACAAAACATCCCCTATTGTATAATTTCTAACGTGACCCATATGAATTTTACCAGAAGGATAAGGAAACATTTCAAGACAGTAAAATTTTTTTTTAGATTTATTTATTTGTGTTTGAAAAGTTTTGTTTTCATTCCAAAATTTTTGCCATTTAATTTCAATTGATTTAAAATTATATCTCTCCATTATAAATTTATTAATTATTTAATTATTAATTTTGTTTACCCTCACGACTTAGAGGATATTTATAGTTTGGATCTTTAACAAATTCATTTTCTTTTAAAATTGCTGCCTCTTTTAAAATTGCCAACTTAATTTCTTGACTTATGTTTGATTTAATTTTTGATACACTGCATTCATTAACATTGTTACAAATTTTTTTATGAATTATAACATTTAATCCATCAGCTCTAATCTCATTTGATAAAAATCTAACAGTAATTTTTAAATATTCATTTTTAACACTCTCGTCTGCAAACCAATCAGTAATTATAATTCCACCTGAATAATCAACATTACTAAAGGGTGCAAAATCCAAAAGTGAGATTGATGCACGCCACATTTCATTTGACGATGCGAATTCAAAAGTACCACTTCCCCCTTTACCTATATCACCAAATCTGAAACTTCTTCCTTCAGCAATATTTTTGGCTGCTCTGTCATCTACATTGACAGGAACTTCTCTAAGGTCAGTTTTTCTATATAATCCACAGCTAACAACTAGTAAAATTAGCAATAATGAAATTAAATTTTTCATATTTTATGCAAAATAAGCCATTTTTAGTAAAATTTAAGATTATGCTTAATTAACATACATATTACACTATATAAAAGGAATTATTGTGTTGTAAAAATACAACATTTGATAAAAAATGTATAATTTACATATAAAATTTACATTTAATATTAATTATTAAGATAAAAAGGCACCATTATTAATATTAATAATAACTTAATAACAAAAGGAAAAATATGACAAACTTGAAAAAAGTAGGTCTTACTGCACTTGCAGGATCATTGGTAGCTGTATCAGCTCACGCTGGTTCGTTATCTGTTTCTGGTGGTGCGGAAATATCTTACACTGCACAAGAGCATACTGGAACTGCTACAACAGCAGACTCAGTATTCAACAACAATGGTAACAGATTTGGTGTTGAAAAGTTTGTGTCGTTTAATGGTTCAGGCGAACTAGATAACGGTCACACTGTTTCAATTTACCATGGTGGACCATACGGTGGATTCTCATCATCTACGTTAACTTATAACATGGGTGACATGGGAACTTTATCTTACCAAAACTCAACAGGTGATTTAGGTATCGGTAAAATTGATGACTTAATGCCTTCAGCTTATGAAGAGCCATGGGATGGTATCGACTTTACAGCTGGTGGTGGATCAGGTGTTTCTGGTAGAGTTGACGGTGGCCAAACTGGATTTAACTACAGCAATTCAATTGGAATGGCTAATGTTAACATCGGTTATGCACCAAAAACTACTAATGACTTCAGAGGTGACGATGGTGGAGTTTCTGGTTATCATGGTAGTTCAAACACAGCAGCTACTGCTAACCCTTCATCTACATCAATCTCAATCTCAGCAGAAGTTGCTGATGGTTTAATGGTGTTTGGTGGTATCGGTGATAAAGGTGTTGCTACTGCGACTGCAGAAGAAGAAGATGATCATTCTACTTTCGGTTTAAAATACACTATGGGTGGAATTACTGCTGGTTACCAACATTCAGAAATTGATGATGGTACTGCTGGTTCTTCAGCTGGAGATACAGAAACAGATGCTTTCGGTGTTGCTTTCGCAATCAACGAAAACCTAACTATATCTTACGGTTACCAAGAAACTGAAGTTGGAACAGGTAGAACTGACCAAGAATTAACTGGTATGGCTATTGGTTATTCTGCGGGTGGTATGTCTATTAAAGCTCAGAGAAATGAAGGTGAAGAATCTGTAACTACTGGTAGTGCTACAGAAGAAGTAACAAGAACTGAAATCCTAGTTGGATTTGCATTCTAATTACATTTACTAATTATATTAAAAAGGCCTCTTATTTTAAGGGGCCTTTTTTTTATTCTGAAATATTGTCTAAAAACTTTAAACTTCCTTTGTATAATTCACTTAAATTTACTGAGTCTTTATAAATAGGTTTTCTTGCTTGAGATAGACTTATTGTTTTAATACCAGTACTATTTTTGGTAAAATCGATACATTTTTCATCCCAATCAAGATTACAAAACTTAATTAGTCTTTTGGTCTCATTTTCTTGATCGTTTATTAAATTTTCATAACTACAATCATAAATATAATTAGGAAATTTATTGTGCCAAAATTTCATAAAATTTTTGTATATATTGATAAATGTTGTCAATTCTTCCTGATCATAACTCCAAGGCATATTAATTTCCTCAAAAACATTTTTATAAATAGATAAGGCAGTATCCTTTAAATTTCTTTTTGAGTGAATAATTTTCGCATAAGGAAATAATAACTTAATAAAACCTATCCATTGAAAATTTAATGGAGCTTTATCTAAAATTATTTGTTTATTGTCGTGAAGTTTAAATTGAGAAACAATGTCATTAGATAATTTATTTCTGCTCTCCAAATTATTCAAAATATCATAAAACCAATCTTCTTTAAAAACGTTTTCTATAAAGTTTGATCTTAATATTGGCAATTCCCCTGCACCAAAAACTTCAGAATGTGAAGAAATAATCTGATGTAATAATGTTGTACCCGATCTTGGTAAACCAACTATAAAAATTAAGCTTGGTTTTTGTGAATGATTTTCTTGATTAAAATCAAAATTCTGAAATTTTTCAACAATTAAAGAATATAATTTTTTTTCATAATCAGTATTATAATTCAAAAGCATTTTTCTCTTTGCAATATTACCCTTTATGAAATATTCAGCAGATTTTTTATGATTTTTTTGATCTGAATATGCTTTTGCTAAAGAAAAATATAAATTAATTTTCTCATGATGGGGAATCGTTTCATCTAAACTTTTTTTAATCATTAATTTTTGATGTAGGTCTTCGTCAGAGTATTTATGAAAACTACTGTATATTTTATCTTGAATTGCTATTTTAGGATTTAATAATTCAATTTCTTTTAAAATCTTTTTGCATTTATCAAAGTCGCCTATGGTTTGATAGCACACAGCAAGATTGGATAATAAAGTTATATTTGTTTTGTCTAAGTCATAAGCTCTTTCATACAACTTTGTTGCTTCACCATCTTTGTTTAGATCCCTTTTAAGATTAGCAAGATTACTTATAGCCGTAAAATGATTGGGAGTTTTCTCCAATATTTCTTTTAAAATTTTCTCAGCATCTATAAAATTTTGTTCTGCTCTATATATTGAGCTTAAGTTAACTAATAAACTTTGATTATTAGGGTTATATTCTAATCCTTTTAATAAATATTCTTTAGCAACATCAATTTTTCTTAAACTGTTATAAGAAAGTGCAA
>CACGET010000006.1 GCA_902572155.1 uncultured Pelagibacteraceae bacterium
GAATTATTCCAAAAAAGCAATGGAACAAAGTCTCAAAAGGTTTAAAGCAACGTGTAAAAGCTCTTAATTTATTCATTGATGACGTTTATAATCAAAAAAAAATATTTAAAGATAATATTGTCCCTAAAGATATTATTTTTAATTCTCCTTATTATGTAAAGGAGTGTGAAGGTTTTTCTCCGAAACATAAATCTTGGGCTAATATTTCTGGGGTAGATTTAATTAGAAATACAAATGGTGACTATTTAGTTTTAGAGGATAATTTAAGAGTTCCATCAGGTGTTTCCTACATGCTTGAAAATCGTATGGTTATGAGAGATGTATTTCCTGAACTATTTACAAGATACAAGGTTGCATCTATTCATCAATACACAAATAAATTGTTTAATTGCATGATAGAATGTATTCCGAAGAAGACATCAAATCCACACATGGTGGTCCTGACACCTGGCATCTATAATTCGGCATATTTTGAGCACTCCTTTTTAGCTGAACAGATGGGTATCGCTTTAGTAGAGGGAAAAGATCTTTTTGTTGAAGGGGACATAGTTTATATGAAAACTGTTAAAGGTCCTTTAAAGGTTGATTGTATTTATAGACGTTTAGATGATAATTTTTTGGATCCCAAAGTTTTTAATAAAGAGTCTGTAATTGGAGTTCCAGGATTATTTAAAAGTTGGCGTAAGGGAAATGTAGGAATAATAAACGCTATTGGAACAGGGGTAGCAGATGATAAAGTTGTTTATTCATTTGTAAATAAAATGATAGTTTATTATCTAGGAGAGCAACCAATCCTTAATCAAGTTGAAACATACTTATGTTATGAAAAAAAACAAAGAGATTATGTTTTAGAAAACATCTCAAAATTAGTTGTTAAACCAGCTAATGCATCAGGTGGTTATGGAATTATGATTGGACCAAAAGCCTCAAAATCTGAAAGAGAGGGCGTTATTAATAAGATAAGAAAAAACCCCAGGGAATACATTGCTCAACCCCTTGAAACTCTTTCTACAGCTCCGACAATTACAGAAAATGAAATCGAGCCTCGGCATTTAGATTTAAGACCTTTTGTGTTAAGTGGAAAGACGACATACGTTACAACAGGTGGATTGACGAGGGTTGCTCTTCGAAAAGGAAGCACAATAGTAAACAGTTCTCAGGGTGGTGGATCTAAAGATACTATGATAGTGGACGTTTAGTCTAATTTTTCCTATTATAAAAAATGAATAAAAAGATTTTCTTTAAAAATTATAAAAAAAAAAATAATGTCAATTTAAAATTTCTTGTCTTAATTTATTTTTTTATAATCAATATTTCTTTTGCAGATACACAATCATTTACTTTCACAGGGTCAGATGAATCTTGGACAGTACCTACAGGTGCCAAAAGTATTACAATTGAGGGATTCGGTGCAGCGGGAGGTAACGGAGGTAATTCAGGAGGAGCTGGTGGTAAGGGTGGATATCTAAAAGCAACCATATCTGTCACTGCAGGTGACACCTTAACTATTAGAATTGGACAAAAAGGTCATAATGGCGGGCTATCCGGTTCTGCAACTTCAACAGTATTTGGAAATGGTGGAAAAGGAGGTGGTGGCGCCATGATTGGTGGTTATCAAGGTGGAGCAGGTGGTGGTACTACTTATGTGAAAAAATCTTCTACAAATTTATTTGTTGTTGGTGCTGGGGGTGGAGGAAATGGATTTGGAATTTTTGGAGGATCCGCAGTCGCAGGTGCAGATGGCGGTGGCACCACTGGAGGCACAGGATCTGCTGGGGAGACTGGCACTTCAGGCGGCGGCGGTGGAACTCAAGCAGCAGGAGGTGCAAGAGGATCAGGCACAGATAATGGTTTTGCAGGAGCTAGTTTTAGTGGCGGTAATGGTGGAAGCGGTATTTTTTTTGCTGACGGCGGCGGCGGCGGCGGCGGTGGTGGTGGATTTTTTGGTGGCGGTGGTGCTGGTGCTGGATTTGCTGGAAGTGGTGGTTCAGGCGGTGGCGGTTCAAGCTTTACGATAGAGTCCGCAACTGATGTAACAGATACACAAGGCCATGCCTCAGCAACGGGAAATGGATCAATCACTTTTACTTACAGATTTGGATATCAATTCAGGATAAATTCTGAGCCATTTGCTAAAATTTTAAATGTTCTAGAAAATATTAATACAAATGAAACTAACACTAGCTTAACCTCAGCGCTAGACAACCTGTCAGATACAGCTCTTAAAAAAGTTGCAAAACAAATTGAAGGTGTAACAATTAAGAAAATGGCAGGTCAAAGTGTTCAAAAACACTCATCTTTTAAAAGAGCTGTCTCAAGTGCTATTGCTGGTCCAAGTGTCAATTCGCTAACTAAAAATAATTATGCTTCTTTAAGTCTAAATGATTTAGATCTAAATAAAAGCACCAATCAGATGGAAATGCATTCTTTTAATGAGTTTGATTTTAAATCACTAGCTACTATTTATAAAAATAAAGATTTGTTTTCTTTAAAAAGTAATGGCAGTACTTTTTTCATAAGAACTTTTGCAGATAATTTAAATCAGGATAAAATCAATGAAGATGCAGGTTATGAAGCAACCACTGCAGGCTTTTTAATGGGTAATGAGAACAATTTGACCGATGAAATTCAACAAGGTTGGGCGTTAGGATTGTCTTCAAGTGATACTGACTTTGACAATAATTTTGGCAAAAGCGATAGTGAAACTTTTCATGGGATGATCTATCAAAATCAAAAATTTAATGATTATATTTTAGGTATAAATTTTGGAACTTTTATAACTAGAGCTGATATGAAAAGAGAAATAACAGAAGGGTCTGTTCAGTCTCTTAAAAGTAGAACGCATAATTTTGGTTTTGATGTTACAGGTGATATCAAGCAATCATATTATGTTAGCGAAAGTTTCACTCTCACTCCATCATTTTCAACTAATATAAGCTATATAATTCAAGATGATGTAGATGAAACAGGTGGAGATTTAGCACTATCTGTTAAAAATGATAATTTATTAATTATCAAACCTGAAATTGGGTTTGCAATAGATAAATACTTCAATAATACAGAAACAAAATTTCAATCTTTGGGCTTTTCTATTTATGGAAGCTATGAAGAAAAGTTAGATGGCACAACATCTAAAGCTAAAATAAAAAAAACTAGATCTAATTTTGATATAGTGGACGATAACACAGATGACACATTTATAACTGTTGGGCTAGGTTATAATTTAGATAATAAAGAGAGTAATACTCAAAAAAATTTTGGAATTTATCATACTCAAAACGATGACGATAATTTAAATTCAAGCTTGATATCCTATAGTTATAAAAAAAAATTCTAGATATCCTGAAGAGAAGTAACTTCTAATTTCTTAGTTTTAAGAGACTGAATAGCCTCTAGACAAGCATGAGCTGTTGACATGTTGGTACAATATGGCACTTTATTTTTAAGAGTTGCCCTTCTAAGCGCTATAGCATCATTCAATCTATGCTCACTATTTCCACCACCTGTGTTAATCACTAGACCAATTTTTTTAGAGTCTAAAACATCAACAATATGAGGTGATCCACTACTAACTTTATTTATTATTTTGCATTTAATTTTATGTTGTCTGAAATATTCCGCAGTTCCTTTGGTTGCACACAACGTAAAATTTAATCTGATAAGTTGTTTTGCTAAACCAATTCCTTCATCTTTATGAGAATCCTTCAATGAAATAAAAGCTAGACCTTTTTTCGGTAGCGAATTTGCTGAAGCAATTTGACTTTTTGCAAATGCCATTCCAAAATCCTTATCAAATCCCATTACTTCACCCGTAGACTTCATTTCAGGACCTAGTAGTAAATCACTGTTTGGAAATTTATTAAAAGGAAAAACTGCTTCTTTAACCGCATACATACCTTTTGATCTATCTTTTAAATTAAACTTTAATAATTTTTCGCCAGCCATAACTCTTGAAGCAATTTTAGCTAAAGGAAGACCTTTAGCTTTTGAAACAAAAGGCACAGTTCTACTTGCCCTAGGGTTTACTTCAATAACATATATTTCATCTTTTTTTATTGCAAACTGAACATTCATGAATCCTTTCACTTTAAGAGCTAATGCAAGCTTTTTAGTTTGGTTTTCAATTTCTTTTATTAAAAAAGGTTTTATTGATACTGGAGGAAGACTACAGGCTGAGTCTCCTGAGTGAATTCCTGCCTCCTCAATATGTTGCATGATACCTGCAACATGAACTTGCTTACCATCAGAAATTGCATCAACATCAACTTCCATCGCGTGATCAATAAACTTATCAATCAAGATTGGATTTTCTTCTGCTGCCTTAAACGCTTCATAAACAAATTTTTTTAATTGGTTTTTTTCATGAACAATTTCCATTGCTCTTCCACCCAATACATAAGAAGGTCTTACCATCAGGGGCAACCCAATTTTTTCAGCTATTTGAATTGCATGATCAAAATTTTTAGCAATTCCACTTTCAGCTTGTTTTAGTTTTAATTGATTAAGAAGATCTCTAAACAAATCTCTATCCTCAGCTAAATCAATAGATTTATATTGAGTCCCTAAAATTGGTAGGTTGTTGTCATGTAAAAATTTTGCAAGTTTAATTGGTGTTTGACCACCAAACTGAGCGATTATTCCAATAAGATTTCCTTTTTCTTGTTCTTTTTTAATAATATTAAAAACGTATTCTTCCTTCAGGGGTTCAAAATATAGTCTATCACTAGTGTCATAATCAGTTGAAACAGTTTCAGGGTTGCAATTTACCATAATCGTTTCAAAACCAGCGTCTTTCAATGAAAAACTTGCCTGACAACAACAATAATCAAACTCTATTCCTTGTCCTATTCTGTTGGGACCGCCACCTAAAATTATAATTTTTTTCCTGGTAGATGGATCAGCCTCACATTCTGAATTAATTGAGAAATTACGTTGATACGTTGAATACATATAAGGTGTGAAGGATTTAAATTCAGCTGCACAAGTATCTACTTTTTTAAAGACTGGTAAAATTTTAAGAGCAATTCTTTTTCTTCTCACTATATCTTCAGAAGTTCTGGTCAATTCAGAAAGTTTTTTATCAGAGAAGCCAATTGATTTAATTCGGTTAAATTCATTAAAACTTTTTGGCAATCCTTCCTTTTTGATCAAAGCTTCATTATCTATAATTTCTTTAATCTGTTCTAAAAACCATGGGTCAATTTTAGACAATTTGAATATTTTTTTTAAATTAATTTTTTTTCTTAATGCCTCACCAACAACAAGAAGCTTATTTGGGATATTTTCTTTAAGTTTTTTTTCAATTACTCTTTTGTTTAGATCTAGCATTCTGTCTAATCCAGAAAAACCAGTTTCAAGAGATACTAAAGCTTTTTGAAGGGACTCTTTAAAATTTCTACCAATTGCCATTGCTTCCCCAACTGATTTCATTGAGGTGCCTAAGGTTGCTGGTGAGGTTGAAAATTTTTCAAAAGTAAATCTTGGAATTTTTGTTACCACATAATCAATACTTGGTTCAAAGGATGCAGGAGTAACTTTGGTGATTTCATTTTTTAACTCATCTAACGTGTAACCAACAGCAAGTTTTGCAGCAACTTTTGCAATTGGAAAACCAGTTGCTTTTGAGGCAAGTGCAGAAGATCTTGAAACTCGAGGATTCATTTCAATTACAACCATTCGACCATTTTTTGGATTGATTGCAAATTGAACATTAGAGCCACCTGTCTCTACTCCAATTTTTCTTAAACATGCAATAGAAGCATTTCTCATGACTTGATATTCTTTGTCAGTAAGTGTAAGTGCCGGAGCAACAGTTACCGAGTCTCCCGTATGAATTCCCATTGGATCAACATTTTCAATGGAACAGATAATAATACAATTATCTTTTTTATCCCTTACTACTTCCATCTCAAATTCTTTCCAACCCTCTAAACATTCTTCTACCAATACCTGGCTAACAGGAGACTCATGTAAGCCACTTTTAATTATGTTTAGGTAGTCTTTTTTGTTTTTAGCTATACCACCACCAAGACCCCCTAGTGTAAACGCAGGTCTTATAATTGCAGGAAGACCAATCTTTTTTAAAACTTTTGATGCTTGTTTGATATTATTTACGATTTCAGATTTGGGTAAATCTAAACCGATATCAATCATATTTTTTCTGAATTTCTTTCTATCCTCTGCATTGGCTATTGCTTTAGAATTAGCACCTATAAGTTCGATATTATATTTTTTTAAAATTCCTTTTTTTTCAGCTTCCATCGCAAGATTGAGCGCAGTTTGGCCACCCATTGTTGGAAGAATTGCATCAGGTTTTTCTTTTATAAGAATTTTTTCTAAAATCTGTAATGTTATGGGCTCTATATAGGTTTTGTCTGCAATATCTGGATCAGTCATAATGGTTGCTGGATTTGAGTTAATTAAGATTACTTTATAACCTTCGTCTCTTAATGCTTTACATGCTTGTGTACCCGAGTAATCAAACTCGCAAGCTTGACCTATGATAATAGGTCCAGCTCCTACAACTAATATTTTTTTAATATCTTTTCTTTTTGGCATTTTTTTTCATGTTGTTTATAAATTCTTGAAATAGGTAGATACTATCCTGTGGTCCAGGATTTGACTCTGGATGGTATTGCACTGAAAATATTGGTTTGTTTTTGAGTCTTATTCCTTCAATAGTATTGTCAAAGAGAGATTTATGAGTAACTTCAATTTTTTTAGGTAAAGTTTCTTCAACCACCACAAAACCATGATTCTGACTAGTAATTTCTACTTTGTTATCAATTAAATTTTTAACAGGATGGTTTGCACCTCGATGTCCCAACTTCATTTTTTTTGTTTTACCACCTAAAGCTAAAGCTAAGATTTGATGACCTAAACAAATTCCAAATACTGGTAAATTGTTTTTTATCAGTTCATTAATTACTTCTATTGCATATTTTCCTGTTGCTGCTGGATCACCAGGCCCGTTAGATAAAAATATTCCATGAGGTTTAAGATTTAATATTTTTTCTGCAGAAGTTTTACAAGAAACAACAGTTACTTTACATTTAAAGTCAGAAAAATATCTTAAAATATTTTTTTTTATTCCATAATCAATTGCAACTACATGAAAAAGGTTTTTTGTATTTTTTTTAAATCCTGTTTCTTTTTTCCAAGTTTTAAGGCCTTTCCAAATATAATTTTTTCTGGTTGTTACAGTTTCTGCAAGATCAAGATTTTTTAATCCACTCCATTTAATTGTAGAGTTGATTAATTTACTAATATTAAATTTCCCATTTTTTGAATAAGCAATTGTTCCTTTAGGAGCTCCTTTGTCTCTTATAATATTAGTTAAACTTCTGGTATCTAAGCCAGTAATTCCAATTATTTTATTTTCCTTAAGCCAAGCATTTAAATGTTGAAAAGACCTATAATTCGAAGGTGAAGTTATTTCTGAATTAAAAATTACTCCTTTAGTCCATATTTTATCAGATTCATAGTCTTCTTTGTTGGTTCCAACATTTCCAATATGAGGGAAAGTAAAATTTATAATTTGCCCAGCATAAGACGGGTCAGAAATAATTTCCTGGTAACCAGTTAGTGATGTATTAAAGCAAACCTCACCTGTAGCATCACCTTGATAGCCAATTCCAATACCTTTAAAAACCATTTTATTCTCAAGAACTAAAATACCTGTATTAAATTGAGAATTTTTTGAGTTATTTTTTTTTGCTTTTTTGATCAATTACAACTCATGAGTTAAAGGTTAATACAATAATTGCATTATTATCGCAACAGAGATGTATTATAAAATTGTAAAAAAACAATTTTTCTTTTGAAGAATTTTTTCTTTGAAGTAGATTACAAAAAGTATGTCATTAAAAGAAACTATCGAAACAGAATATAAAAATGCATTAAAATCTAAAGATAAAACTAAAATATCAACCTATAGGTTAATATTATCATCAATCAAGGATTTGGACATTGCTAATAGGTCTGGACCAAACAAAAAAGATACTGATGATGAGGACATAAAAAAGGTTCTGAAAAAAATGGTAAAGCAAAGAGGCGAATCAATAGATATTTATAAAAAAAACAACAGAACTGATCTTTTAGAAGTAGAGCAAAATGAGCTTGATATTCTTAGTGGCTTTCTACCAAAACAACTTAATGAAGATGAAACAAAAAAAATTTGCTCAGAAATAATATCTAAAGTTGGAGCAAGCTCATTGAAGGATATGGGTAAAGTAATGGGTGAATTAAAAAAACAGTATTCTGACGAAATAGATTTTGCAAAAGCTGGCCCTCTAATCAAAGAATTATTGAACAGTTAATGAAGTACCCTAAAGAGTATCTTGATGAAATTAAAACAAGATTAAGAGTTTCAACAGTCGTATCGAAGTCAGTTACCTTAAAAAAAAGAGGAAAAGAATTTGTAGGTTTATCTCCATTTAAAAATGAGAAAACACCATCATTTACAGTAAATGATGAAAAAGAATTCTTTCATTGTTTTGCAACTTCTGAACATGGAAATATTTTTGATTTTGTAATGAAAACTCAAAATTTAAAATTTGGTGAAGCTGTTAAACATTTAGCCCAATTAGCTGGGATGCAACCATATATGTTCTCTAAGAATGATGAGGAACGAGAAAAAAAATGGAAAGAATATCTTTCAATTTATGAACAATATGTAGATTTTTATCACAATGAATTATTAAAAAATGAAACATATTCTAATGCAAGAGATTATTTAATAAATAGATCTCTAAGCAAGGAAGAAGTTAAGAAGTTCAAAATTGGTTTTATAGAAAAAAACCCAAGTTATTTTGATAAATTGAAAAAAGAATTTAGTGAAGAAACTTTAATTGATAGTGGATTGTTTTATTTAGATGAAAAAAGGAAAATATATGTTGAAAGATTTAGAGGTAGATTAATATTTCCAATTAATAATATTTCAGGTCAACCAATAGCACTTGGTGGAAGAATAATTGAAAAATTAGATTATTTAGCAAAATATATTAACTCTCCAGAGACTGTGTTTTTTAAAAAAGGATCTAATTTATATAACTTAGACCGAGCAAGAAAATTATCCAATAAAGTAGACCATATTTATTTAGTTGAGGGATACATGGATGTTGTTGGATTAAGTAAAAATGGAATTGAAAATGTAGTTGCAAATCTTGGAACATCATTAACAGATAAACAAATTTTATCTTTAAATCAATTTTTTGACGATATAATAGTTTGTTTTGATGGTGATGAAAGTGGATACAAAGCTGCTTTAAGAGCTGCAGAAAATGCCATTAAGGAATTAAGACCAGAGAAACAAATCTCATTTTTATTTTTACCAGACAAAGAAGATCCAGATAGCTTTGTTAATAAGAATGGTAAAAATTATTTTATAGACTTTACCAAACAGAGCAAAATTTCTATTCATCAATTTATTTTTGCTCATTATAAAAGACAAACAGAAAACAACCCTTCTTCAATGGCAATTTTTGAAAAAAAATTAAGATCCATAGCCAACACTATAAAAGATGATTTTATTAAAAAATATGTACTCGAATATTTTTTAGAAAAAATTGCTGAATTAACACCTCATTCAAATCTTAAAAAGAATAAGTTATATGTCAAAAAAATTAAATCACTAGACTCTACTAAAAAATATTTTAATGAAAGCCAATCATTATCAGGGGTGGAATTAAAAGAATTTTCTTTATTACATCTTGTTATGAACAATTTAGCTTTAATTCAATCAAACATACATTTAATAGAAAATATTAAATTATTTACCAAAGTAAATAAGCAAATACTTAAAGCAATAATTGATAGGTTGAAATCTGGAGAACAAATTGCAATTGAGGATTTAAGTATAGATAAACAGCTACTTGATAAGATTAATAAATTTGCACCAATAAAATATATTCTTAAAAAAAAGCCAAATAGCGAACATAAGATAATTGAATTATTAGAGGATATCTCCAGAGATCTTGTCAATTACGATTTGGAGTTTAGAATTCAAGAATTAGAATCTCGTTTTTCTAAAGATATGAATGAGACAACATTTAATGAGCTAAAAGAGCTCAAAAAAAAGCAAAATATCAACTAAACCTATTAAATTAGTAATGGATTTTTGCAAATTTAATATTATATAAGACTTCCAAACTTTTATTGCTGTGGAAAGAATTATTACAAAATCATTTGCTAGATTAATGGGTCGTGGAACTCATAGAGGTTTTATTACTTATGAGGAATTAAATAAGTCTCTTGGTAAAAGAAATTTATCAGATGAAAATTTGGCTCAGGCATTTATTCATATCTTAGATGAGAATGTATCATTAGTTGAAAAAAAATCTGATTTTAAAGTTTTAAAGAAAAAAGATAATTCCAATAAAGAAGATGGAAAGACAATTGAAAAGAGTGATGATCCGATAAGAATGTATCTCCGTGAAATGGGTGGAGTAGAATTGCTTTCTAGAGAAGGCGAGATAGCAATTGCAAAAAGAATCGAAGCTGGAAAAGATGTAATGTTAATTGCACTCTCACAAAGTCCTATTACTGCACAACAATTTAATGAGTGGAATGAAAAATTGTTAAAAGATGAAATTTTAGTTCGAGAAATCATCGACATTGACACAAATTATATGGAAGATGAGACGACAGGACCAAGTGCAAAACAGAAAAATGCTGGAGAAATAGATAAAGAAGAAAACTCAAGTGATGGTGACGATGAAGAATTTAATCCAACACTTGCTGCAATGGAAACCGAGATTAAGCCTAAAGTTCTAAAAACCATACATAATTTGACCAGAGATTATAATAAATTAGTTAAATATCAAAAAGACAAACTAGATTGTGTTCTTAACTCTAAAACATTTTCTCCATCAAAAGAAAAAGGATATGAAAAAATTGTAAGTGAAATTTTAGAAAATATTAAATCTTTACAATTATCACCTTCAGTTCTTGAAGATTTAGTTCAAAAACATTATGTCGAAAACAAAAAAATTATTTCACTTGAGGGGAATCTTTTAAGATTAGCAATGGACCAAAAAATTCCAAGAAATGAATTTATTAAATTTTATATAGGAAATGAAATTAATCCAAATTTAAAAAAGTTTTTAGATACAAATTTAGTTTGGAAGCAATTTTTTTCAAAAAATAAAGAAGAATTTAAAAACATTAGAGAAAGATTAATTGAAATAAGTCATAAACTTGGAATTTCAGTCACAGATTACAAAAAATTGGTAAGTAGAGTTCAAAAAGGTGAAAAAGAGTCAAGAATTGCAAAAAAAGAAATGGTTGAAGCTAATCTTAGATTGGTTATTTCAATAGCAAAAAAATATACTAATAGAGGTTTGCAGTTTCTAGATTTAATTCAAGAAGGAAATATCGGTTTAATGAAAGCTGTAGATAAATTTGAATATAGAAGAGGATATAAATTTTCAACATATGCTACTTGGTGGATTAGACAAGCAATAACCAGATCAATTGCAGATCAAGCTAGAACTATTAGAATTCCTGTACACATGATAGAAACAATTAATAAAATTGTTCGAACTCAAAGATTGATATTAAGTGAATTTGGAAGAGAGGCAACACCAGAGGAATTAGCTAAAAAATTAAGAATGCCATTAGATAAAGTCAGAAAAGTTTTAAAAATTTCAAAAGAACCTGTTTCTTTAGAAAAACCTGTAGGCGATGAAGAAGATAGTAGTTTAGGAGATTTTATTGAAGATACTAAGGCCTTAGCTCCGTTAGAACAAGCAATTAAATCTAATTTAGGTGAAGCAACTACTAAAATTTTATCTACCTTAACACCAAGAGAGGAGAGAGTCTTAAGAATGAGATTTGGAGTAGGAATGAATACCGATCATACCCTTGAGGAAGTGGGGCTTCAATTTTCAGTAACTCGAGAAAGAATTAGACAAATTGAAGCTAAAGCTCTTAGAAAATTAAAACATCCAAGCAGATCTAAACAGCTGAAAAGTTTTCTTGAAAGTTGATTTTACTGGGCCGTTAGCTCAATAGTAGAGTACTGCATTGACATTGCAGGGGTAGTTGGAGCGTAACCAACACGGCCCACCAAAAAGAGAAATAAAAATTTTAAAAATGAAAAAAAGTTTTATATTTTATTATAATTTTTTTATTTTGTTTATATTTATTTTGTTGGTAGAGGGTATTTATAGTGCTTACTATTATAAAATTAGTTCAATAATTGAATTTTTACCATTTAAATCTATATCATCAATAAACCCATACATTTGGAATGAAAATGGTCTGGTTGAGATTTTACAAAATTTTTTTCTATTATTTTCAGTATTATTTGTGTTTCGTTTTTTAAAAAATAATAAATTAAAACAAATGGGTAATTTTCTATTATTTTTTATATATCTTTATTTTTTTGGATTAATCTATTATTTTTTTGAGGAAATATCATGGGGCCAACATATCTTTTTTTGGAATTCTCCAGAATTTTTTTCTCAGTATAATAACCAAAATGAGACGAATTTACACAATACTTCCAATCTTTTAAATGAGTTGCCAAGGACGTTATTATTAATATGGTGTACCTCTTCTTTTTTATTTATTAATTTTTTTAAAGAAAAAAATCAATTTTCTAATTTGAAAGCTTTTATTTTTCCTAATATAAATTTAAAGAAAATTTCTTTTTTACTTCTTTTTTTTGTATTACCTGATTTAATCGTTGATAAACTAAACTTACATCCAGGATATCCTATTGACTGGATTACAGAAATAAGACTCTATGAAGTAATTGATTTTATAACATTTAATTATTTAAGACTTTCAGAGTTACATGAATTGATATTTGATTATTATATCTTGTCTCATTCTTACTATTTGATTAAATTAGATCATTTTGAAGATAAATCATAACTTGAATGAAAATAAAAAACAAAGTAAAAGCTTGTTAATTGAGTAGGGCCTGTAGCTCAGTTGGTTAGAGCAGTACACTCATAATGTATTGGTCCCAGGTTCGAGTCCTGGCGGGCCCACCAAAACGAGAATTAACTTTTTACAAATTCTTCAAGAGTTTTAAATAAAGCGTTAATATCTCCATCATTAGAATTTATTATAGATGAAAACTCCTCTTTTTGAGTTCTTGCTAAACTTAAGCCTTCAATTATTAAATCTCTAATCAAAGGTTTATCGGCAATCTTTGTGTAAACTCTCCAATCTATTTTAATTTCTGGTCTTTTATCAGTCCCTTTTAATGTGCTACTTACTAAAGTGTAATTTTTATTTAAAATTTCTTGAGAATTTACAATAATTTGTGGGTCAGTATATTCTACAAGCCTACTAGAAAAACTTTTTAAGAAATAGTTTTTAAATAACTCGGAATAAGTTTTTTTTTGATCTTCAGTTAAGTTTTTTCTGTACTTACCAAGCGTGTAAAGTCCTATACCTTTAACATCTACATTTTCTATAGCTATCAATTTTAATTCATCAATTTTTTGGCTATCTGTAGTTTGATTAGATAATACTTTTGAAGCTCTATCCACTGTTGATTGAATAAATTCTTTAGGCTCAACAGAAAATGCAATATTAAATGTATTAGTTAGAAATATTATAAAAAATAAAATTTTTTTTATATTCATTTGACTAGTAAATCAAATTATTGTGTATCAATTTCTTCCCAATCACTATCATTCTGGGTATTAATTATTTTTTTTGAATTAAGTATTTTTTGCTGCCTATCTTGTAAATATAAGCTTTTTACTGAAGAATAAAAATCTATAGAGTTTTTATTTAAGTTTTCTATTTCATCATAATTTTTAGCTCTAAAATCAACACCACCTATAACTTTAGATGAATAGTAATGAACATCATCAAAATGTTGAGTTTCATTTTTAACTGTCACATTGTACCAAGGGTCTCCACCAACAAAATTCACCAAAGAGCCCGCTGTATCTCTAACTGTAGATGGGCCGAGGACTGGTAGAACTAAATAGCACCCTGGTCCCACACCCATTTTTGCAAATGATTGTCCATAATCCTCTTTTTCATATTCAGAAAATCCTATCTTTTCTGCAACATCAAATAAACCCAAAATTCCAATTGTGGTATTAATGACGAATCTTCCAGTATTCACACCTGCTTTTTTAAATTCTCCTTGAAGAATATTATTAGGTATAGTCACAACATTAGATAAGTTGTCTAATGAATTACTTACTCCTGATTTCACTGGAGAAGGTAACACTCTATAAACTGTAGCAACTGGTTTAAAAATTACTTTGTCTAGAGCTTGATTAAAAGCAAATGTAGCTCTGTTTAAACCTTCAAAGCAGTCTTTTACTTCAGAAGGGTTATTTTTTTTCAATATAAGCTCACCATCACTACCAGCAATTGCACTAGAGGTTAGCCCTATTACTGCGACTAGTATAGCTAAATATTTTTTGAACATTGTTGTTTATATAATCTATTTATATTTAAAATAAAATAAGTTTATCATAAAGTATACATCAAAAATGTCTTATAAATTAAGCTTTAATTACTCTCCTAATTTTTATTCAAGAAAAAGAAAATCTCAAAATATTAAATTTATAATCTTGCACTATACGGGCATGAAAAACGACAAAGAATCAATTAATAGATTAACTAATTATAAATCTAGTGTTAGTTGTCATTATTATATTGATAAAAAAGGTAAAATAATATTAATGGTCCCAGATTTGTATGTAGCTTGGCATGCAGGAAAGTCAAGATGGAAAAAATTTAGATCTCTGAATAAAAATTCAATAGGAATAGAAATTAGCAATCCAGGACATAAATTAGGATATAAAAATTTCAAATCTCAACAATTAAATTCTCTAAAAAAATTACTGAGAGGTTTAATAACAAAATATAAAATTAATTATAGAAATGTTTTAGGACATTCTGATATTGCGCCATTACGAAAGAAAGACCCGGGAGAGAAATTTCCATGGAAAGAACTTGCTCAAAAAAAATTATGTTTATGGCATTCGTTAAATATAATTGAACTAAAAAAACTTAGGAATAAAAAAATAAGTGAATTAAAACGAAAGTCTTTTTTCAAAAATCTTTCAAAAATTGGCTATTACGATTCTAAATCAAATAAAGAAAATCTTTTTTTGTTAAATGCTTTTCAAAGAAGATTTAGACAAGAATTAATTAATTCAAAAATAGATGAAGAAAGTTATATTATTAGTGAAAACCTTGTCGCTAGATAATTTCTTAACTCTTGATTTTCTAAATATTATCATTATTATCAAACTGCCAGATAAATGATTTATCGCTTTAATATTTTATTAAAGAGGAAAGTCCGGGCTCCGCAAGGATACAGTGCCAGGTAATACCTGGCGGGGGCAACCCTAGGGATAGTGCCACAGAAAATAAACCGCCATAACATGGCAAGGGTGAAAAGGTGTGGTAAGAGCACACCGGTTCTATTGGTAACAATGAACGCTGGAAAACCCCACTGGGAGCAAGACTAAGTAGAGATGACATTGTTTAATTACTAAAAGCCATCCTTGGCTAGTCATCAGGGTTAGTTGCTTGAGCTTAAGAGTGATCTTGAGCCTAGACAAATGGTAAATTTAAACGACAGAACCCGGCTTACAGTTTATCTGGCAAAATAATTGTTTTTCAAAAAAATTTAAGCTATCAATTAAATGGATTTATAATATCTATTATTAATAAATTTAGAGCAAATATTCTATTCCATTCATAATTAAATCTTATCTAATTTTGATTAGTAGCAATAGTAATAGTCACAAAAATCAACTAAAATCCTATAAATTCATGATTTGACAGTTATTTCATTTACCCATATATTCCCATATATTCCCATTTATGGAATCTATGAATTATAAAATATATGTTTTTATCTACTTACGAGAACAAATTAGACAAAAAGGGGAGAGTATCTGTGCCTGCTAGTTTTAGATCGCATCTTTCAAACTTGGGATATAATGGTGTTATTTGTTATCCATCATTCAATAATGCGTCTATTGAAGCATGTTCACAAGATCGAATTGAAAAAATTTCTTCAGCAATAGACTCTTTAAATCCTTTTGAAGAAAAAAGAGATTTTTTTGCAACCTCAATTTTAGCTGAAAGTACTAATTTACAATTTGATAGTGAAGGAAGAATTTCAATTTCATCAAGATTATTAAGGCATGCAAAAATTAAAAAAAACGTGCTGTTTATTGGTCAAGGCCAAACTTTTCAAATATGGGAACCAATAGCTTTCGAAAAATTTAAGGTAAATGCAAGAAAAAAAGCAAATTTAAACCGAGCAAGCCTTAAATGGGAAAAACATTTAAACAACAACGAGGGGAAATAAGATGACAATTAACTTTAAAGCACCAGAAATTAAAGAATTACAACCGCGACTCCTAGTACTAGGAGTTGGAGGAGCAGGCGGCAATGCAATTAATGAAATGATTGAAAATAATCTACAAGGAGTAGAATTTATAGCAGTCAATACAGATGCACAAGATTTAAAATTAAGTAAAGCAAAATCAAGAATTCAAATAGGTTTAAATTTAACTAAAGGATTAGGAGCAGGCGCAAAGCTAGATATTGGACAAGCGGCAGCTGACGAGTCCTTAAATGAAATTATAAATACTTTACAGGGCGCAAACATGGTTTTTATCGCTGCAGGTATGGGGGGTGGAACTGGAACAGGCGCTGCTCATGTGATTGCAAGAGCTGCTAAAGAATTAAATATCTTAACTGTAGGTGTTGTGACTCTTCCTTTCTTATATGAAGGCCCCTCTAGAATGAGAAGAGCACAACAAGGTTTGGAAGAATTAAGAAAGCATGTTGATACTATAATTGTTATTCCTAATCAAAACTTGTTTAAAATTGCAAATGAGCAAACAACATTTGAAGAGTCTTTTAATCTTTCAAATAATGTTTTAATGCATGGTGTTCAAAGCATAACTGATTTAATGGTTAGACCTGGTTTAATAAATCTTGATTTTGCAGATGTAGAAACGGTTATGGCGTCTATGGGAAAAGCAATGATGGGCACAGGTGAAGCTGAAGGAGAGGGAAGAGCAATTAAAGCAGCTGAGATGGCAGTAAGTAATCCTTTGATAGATGACTATACTTTAAAAGGAGCGAAAGGTTTATTGGTTAATATTACTGGTGGTAAAGATCTTAAACTATTTGAGGTTGATGAAGCAGTTAACAAAGTTAGAGCTGAAGTTGATCCTGAAGCTGAATTAATAATTGGTGCAATTACTGATTCCGAATTAGACGGAAAGATGAGAGTTTCAATTGTTGCAACGTCATTGGATGGACAACAACCCGAGACAAAATCTGTGATAAATATGGTTCACAGAATACAAAATCGAAACCCAGGATATTCAGATTTTTCAAATATTGGGACCTCTACATCATTTAATTTTTCAAATACAAGTTCAAGCCCAATATCGCATGGTGCAAATGCTTTAAAACTTGAAAATGAAGTTATTCAAGAGCAACAAAGTGAAAATAATAGCTCGAATGTGATAAATGAAGGAGCAAGCCAAAGTACAAATCTCGATGTAGATAAAGTATTAGAAGAGAACGCTGTTAATGAAATGGAAAAATCTTTTACACAAGAAGCAATAGAGTCAGCAAATGACTCTAAAGTTAATGAGAATATTCAAGAGGATGTTTCAAATGATTTAAAAGAATTTGGTGTTGACTCAGATGCACCAGATTTATTTAGTTCAGAAAATGAAAATCTAAGTTCAGAAGATCTATTGACCTCGCATGAAGAAGAGGATGATCTTGAGATACCAGCATTTTTAAGAAGACAAAAAAATTAATGGTCTTCAAAGAAATAAATGGAAGCCACCATAGTACCAAAAGAGCGAAAGCATTATCCGGTACTGCTGAAAGAAATTATTAGCATTATTAACCCTCAATATGGTGGCACATTTATTGACTGTACTTTTGGGCAGGGTGGCTATTCAAAAAAAATCTTAGAGTTTGAAGACACTAAAGTAATCGCACTTGATCGAGACAAAGACAGTCAAGAAAAAGCAAATCAAATAAAGAAAATATATAAAGATAGATTTATCTTTAAGAACATAAGATTTAGTCAACTTGATAATCTTAAACTTAAAAATGAAAGTATTAAAGGTGTGATATTTGATCTAGGATATTCTTACACCCAAATTAAAGATCAAAAAAAAGGTTTATCTTTTGAAACGCGTGGAAAATTAAATATGCAGATGGGATTAAATAAATTTTCAGCTGAAGACGCAATAAACAAGCTAGATGTAAAAGATTTAGAAAAGATATTCAAATTTTTTGGGGATGAAAAAGAAGGTAAATTCATTGCAAGAAATATCGTAAAAGAAAGATCAAAAGAAAAAATCACTACAGAATTGCTAGTAAAGATTATTAATAAAACAAAAAGAAAAAAAAATTTTAAAGTACATAGTTCAACTAAAATTTTTCAAGCACTTAGAATTTTTGTAAATAAAGAAATAAGTGAATTAATTTATGGGCTTATAAATGCCACAAAAGTTTTAAAAAAAAATGGAGTTTTATTAATTGTTTCATTTCATTCTCTTGAGGATAAAATTGTAAAATATTTTCTTAAAAGTTTATCTGAAAATCAAAGTATCTCCAGATACTCCCCGGTTACGGATCAAACTGAAACTTTATTTAGGTTAACACAAAAAAAAGTAATAATTCCTAGTCAAAAAGAAATAAATGAAAATTCACCATCAAGATCGGCAAAATTAAGATTTGCTATCAAAAAGAGAGATCTTTACGATCTAGAAACAGATATTCTTGATCAGTTTAAATATTTACTAGATATAGAAAATTTAGGAGAAAAACTTTGAAAAAAGTTTTTTTAATCTTAGTAATATTCTTATTAATTTTATCAACTGCGATAATTAAAAATACAGCAAAAAAAAATGAAGACGAGATTTTTATTGTAAAAGAAAACATCCGAGTTTTAAACTCTGAGTTAGAAAATATTTTACTAGAATATGATTATTTAAGCTCCTCTGAGAAGTTACTGGAATATCAATCATTATATTTTGATGATGAACTTATACAAAAAGATATTGAAAACATAAAAATATATAAAATAAAAACTAATGATAAAAAAATTCAAGATTTAAAGATAATTAAAGAATAATGGAGAATTATAAATCAAGGATAAAAATCGAAGATAATAAAAATAACTTTATCTTTGAAAAGAATAAAACAAATTTAACTATAAATTTTAATAGAATAGCTTTTATTTTTTTTATTTTTTTTATTATTTTCTTAATATATTCAATTCACTTAATTCATTTAGGTTCACGAAAATCTAAAATACAAATTTCAGATGATAGCTATTCTTTAAATGATAGAGTTTACAGATCTGATATTATAGATACTAATGGTAGTTATTTGGCCAAAACAGTGACCTCAATCGATATTGGAGTTAAAACATCTGATATTATTGATAAGGAAGTATTATTAATTAATTTAAAGAACATATTTCCAAAAAAAAATTTTTTAAAAATTGAAAAACAATTAGAAACAAAAAAATTTTTTTGGTTAGAAAAAAAAATTTCAGAAGAAAATTATGAAAAAATAATGAAATTAGGAGATAAATCTATAAAACCAGAAGAAAAAATTTTAAGAATATATCCACAAAAAAATCTTTTTAGTCATATTATTGGTCAGATAGATGATGATAATAACGGAATTTCAGGTTTAGAAAAATCGTTTAATGAAACTCTGAGAAATTCAGAAAAACCATTAAAACTTACTGTGGATAAAGATTTACAGTATTTAATACGTGCAGAGCTATTAAAATATCAAGAAATTTTTAGAAGCAAAGGTAGTGCAGCAATATTAATGAATGTAAAAAATGGAAATATACTTTCATTAGTTTCTCTTCCTGATTTCAATCCAAATGAAAGAAAAAATATAACTGATGTTAATTTTATTAATAGAATTACTAAAGGAACATATGAATTTGGTTCTGTTTTTAAAACTTTCACGTTTGCAGCTGCTATAAATGAAGATTTAATTAAACCTGAAACCCAGTTTCTAGATTTACCAAAATCTATAAAGTGTAGCAAATTTACTATCAATGAGTATGATAAAGAACTACCATCAGACTTAACAGCAGAGCAAATTTTAATTCGGTCTGGAAATATAGGTTCAGTAAGAATTGCACAGAAAATAGGACCAGATAATTTTAAATCTTTTTTAGAAAAAATTGGTGTTCTTAGTCAATTTGATTTTGATATTGATGAAGTCGCAAATCAGGAAAATTTTAATTTTGGCAAATGCAAATTAGCAACAGCCTCCTTTGGTCACGGAGTAACAACTACAATCCTTCAATTAGCAAAAGGTTATGCAATATTGTCCAATGGTGGTTTCAATATTAGACCAACTTTGGTAAAAACAAAAAATCTATACAATAAAGAAGATAATAGATTATTGAAAGAAGGTGTATCTGAAAAAGTTGTAATGGTCCTTAGAAAGATTGTTAATACTGAGGAAGGAACAGCAAAACTTGCAGATGTAAAAAATTATCAAATAGCAGGAAAAACAGGAACTGCACAACAACCAGTTGATGGTAAATATTCAAAAACCAAAATAAATACATTTGCATCTATCTTTCCATCTTCAGATCCAAAATATGTTTTTATTGTGATGTTAGATTCTCCTAAAACATCTAGTAGTTATGTCTATAATTATAGACATAAAAATGGAACTCAAACAGGAACACCATATAATACAGCTGGATGGACATCTGTGGAAGTAGCTGGAAAGATAATTGATAAAATTGGGCCTATTTTAGCCACAAAATATATCAAGATTGAATAATTATGCTTCTAGGTAACTATATCAATAATATAAACAAAGATTTCAAAAAAATTTTTTTTTCGGGAATATCATTTAATAGCAAACAAGTAAAAAAAAATTATATATTTTTTGCTATTAAAGGGGATAAGGTAGATGGAAATAATTACATATCATCAGCAATTAAAAAAGGAGCAAAGATTGTTATAACTGAAAAAAAAATCAATGGCTTTAAAAATGGTATCTTATTTTTTCAAACAAATAATGTGAGAAAATTATTAGCTGAAATTTCATTTAAAATTTACAATAATTTTCCAAAAAATTTAATTGCTGTAACAGGCACAAATGGTAAATCATCTGTAGCAGACTTTTATTACCAAATACTCAATCTAAATAATAAAAAAGTTGCATCTATTGGAACACTAGGAGTTAAATCTAATAATTTTAAGCTTAAACTATCTAATACCACTATAGATCCAATTAAATTAAGTAAAATTCTAAATAATCTTAGAAAAAAAAAAATAAACCACGTAATCATGGAAGCTTCTAGTCACGGTTTAAAGCAAAATCGACTAGATGGATTATTATTCAATACAGGAATATTTACAAATTTATCACATGATCATTTAGATTATCATAAAAATTTGACTAATTATTTTAAAGCAAAATTATATTTATTTGAAAAATTAATCAAAAAAGAAGGTAATATAATAACAGATCAAGAAATACCTGAGTTTAGAAAATTAAAAAATATTTCTTCTAAAAGAAAAATAAATCTTAACTTATTATCTGATAAAAAAAATAAATTTGAACTTCTGTCACATAATTTTCATAAAGAAACTCAAATAATTAATATTAAATATAATAATTTGGTAGATAAGATTAAAATAAATTTGATAGGAAAATTTCAGATAAAAAATATATTGATGGCAATTATTGCAGCAAACAAAAGCAATATTAACTTAAAAAGAATATTTAAAATAATTCCCAAACTTAGGTCTGTGGAAGGAAGACTTGAAAAAATTGGTAATATTAAAAATAAGTCAAAGGTAATTTTAGATTATGCTCACACCCCAGAAGCTTTAAGATTAAGTATCTTGAGTTTAAAAGAACAATTTCCTAATAAAAAAATTTCTTTAGTTTTTGGTTGTGGGGGCAATAGAGATAGAGAAAAAAGAGCTAAGATGGGTAAAATAGCTGATATTTTATCGGATAAAATATATATTACAGACGATAATCCAAGATTTGAAATCCCAAGCATAATAAGAAAAGATATAAAAAAAGGGATAAAGAGAAAAAAGATATATGAAATACCTAATAGAGCCAGGGCAATATTAAAAGCTATTATCCAACTGAAAATTGGAGAAATATTACTTGTGGCTGGAAAAGGCCATGAAAAAATTCAAGAAGTTAAAAACAAAAAAATTTTTTTCTCAGATAAGGTAGAGATTCTAAATGCAATTAAATTAAAAAATAAATCTTTGTCTAACAATTTAAAAGTTAATTTAATTAAAGAACTATCAAAAAAAAATAAAATAAAGCCCTCTATGGTTTTAAAAAAGGCAAGAATAAACTCTAGAGAAATTAAAAAAGGAGATATTTTTTTTGCAATTAAAGGAAAAAAAAAGAATGGCAACAAATTTATAGGTCAAGCATTCGAAAAAAAAGCATCATTAGCTGTAGTAAATGAACTTAATAATAATAATATCTCTAATCAAATAAAAGTTAAAGATTCTTTAAAATTTTTAACAGAAGGTTCAAAAATTTTTAGAGAAAATATAGATACAAAAATTATTGCTATTACTGGTAGTTGTGGAAAAACCACCCTGAAAGAGCTATTAGGCAATTCATTAAAAAAAATATCAAAGGTTAGTATTTCACCAAAATCTTACAACAATAAATATGGTGTTCCATTAAGCCTTTTTAATTTAAATCAAAATGATAATTTTGGAGTTTTAGAAATAGGAATGGATAAGAAAGGTGAAATTGACAATCTTTCAAAAATTGTTAAGCCAGATGTAAGTATTATAACAAATGTTAGTTATGCTCACGCAAAGAACTTTAAAAGTTTAAAACAAATTGCATTAGCTAAATCAGAAATAATAGATAATACTAAAGACAATGGTACTGTAGTTTTAAATGCTGATGATAAGTTTTTTCCTTTACTTAATAAAATTGCATCTAAAAAAAATCTTAAGATTTTATCGTTTGGTATAAAAAATAAAAATTCCAATATAAAGCTTGTAAGTATCAAAAAAATTAAAAAAAAATTTAAAATCAATATAAATATTAATGATAAAAAAGTATATTTCATGATCTCAAATAATTTTGAAAATAATATCTTAAATATCCTAGCAGCAATAACTACAATAAGTATTTTTTTTAATACTTCAAAAATAAATAAAAATTTATTTATAAATTTCAAAACACCTAGTGGTAGAGGAGATATTTCACAGATAAAAGTAAATAATAAAATCTTAAATTTGATTGACGAAAGCTATAACTCAAACCCATTGTCACTTAAATCTGCAATCCAAAATTTTAACAAACTTGATATAAAAAATTCAAAAAAATATTTATTACTGGGCGACATGTTAGAGCTTGGAAAATATTCTCTAAAACTTCATAAGTCTATTAGTTCAATTATTAATAGAACTAAAATTGATAAAGTGTTTGTAAAGGGTAGAGATATTTTATCTATGTTTAATTCTATTTCTAAATCAAAAAGAGGCAGAATATTAAAGAATAATTCTGAAATTATTGAATTGATTAAAAATCATTTCAATAATAATGATTATCTTATGATAAAGGCCTCAAATGCGACAGGATTTAATAAGATAGTAAATGCAATAAAAGGTCTTAAATAAATGCTTTATCAATTTTTACTAAATTTTGTTGATACTTTTGGTTTTTTAAATGTTTTTAAATATATAACTTTTAGAACAGGGCTATCATTATTTACTTCACTAATCATTGTTCTATTAATTGGTGGACCTTTCATAAATTATTTTTCAAACAAAAAAATATTAAATCCTATTCGCGATGATGGGCCAGAGGATCATATAGTAAAAAAAATTGGTACACCAACAATGGGTGGAGTAATCATTTTATTTGGATTATTAGTTTCTGTCTTATGTTGGGGAAACTTATCTAATGTTAGTATTCTTTTTTGTATTTATATTGCAATATCTTTTGGATTGATTGGTGCACTTGATGATTATAAAAAAATTAAACATAATAATTCATCAGGCATTTCATCAAGATTCAAAATATTATCACAAATATTTTTGGCAGTCATAGGTGTTGGTTTATTTGTAAATTTTGTTGATTACTCAGAAATTACTAATTTGTATTTTCCATTTTTTAAAAATTTAATAATTAATCTGGGATGGTTTTTTATACCATTTTCAGTATTTGTGATTATAGGTGCCTCAAACTCTGTAAATTTAACTGATGGACTTGATGGACTAGCAACAGTACCTGTAATTTTAGTTGCTGGTTGTTTTGCTTTTATTAGTTATGTGACAGGAAATATTGTTTTTGCAGAATATTTGCAAATTTTATATATAGAGGGAAGTGGTGAAGTTTCAATTTTTTGTGGAGCTATAATTGGATCGTGTTTGGGTTTTTTATGGTTTAATGCGCCACCAGCAAAAATTTTTATGGGTGATACAGGTTCACTAGCTCTTGGCGGGTCTCTTGGTGCAGTAGGTGTAATTACTAAACATGAAATTGTTTTAGCTATAACTGGTGGACTTTTTGTTCTTGAAGCAGTTTCGGTAATGGTACAAGTTATTTCTTTTAAATTAACTGGTAAACGAATTTTTAGAATGGCTCCAATTCATCACCATTTTGAAAAGAAAGGATGGCCAGAGTCTACAGTTGTAATTAGATTTTGGATCATTTCAATCATTTTAGCAATGATAGGTTTAGCCACATTAAAATTAAGATAATGAAAGAAGATAAAAATATTTTTTTAGGAAAAAAAATATTAATTTATGGACTTGGAAAAACAGGAAAATCTTCACTAAAATTTTTAAAAAATAAAGCTGATGTTTATTTTTTTGATGACAACATTAAGAATAAAAAAATTCAAAAATTCTCTAATTTTGATAAAATATCAAAAGAAAAATTTGATAAAGTAATTATTAGTCCTGGAATTAATATAAATAATTGTAAATTAACTAAATTTTTAAAATCAAATCTTTCAAAAATATATACTGATCTGGATGTATTTTATGCATTTCACAAGAACAAAAGTATTACTATTACAGGAACAAATGGTAAGTCCACAACTGCAAAAATTTTACATAAAGTTTTAAGTGATCAAAATTATGATGCAAGATTAGTGGGCAATATAGGCAATCCAGTGCTATCTGAAAAAAAAATTTTTAAAAAAACTATATTTGTAATTGAAGCTTCTTCGTATCAATTAGATTATAGTAAAATATTTACTTCAAAATATTCAGTAATATTAAATATAAGTCCAGACCACTTAGAAAGACACAAAAACTTGGAAAACTATGTTAAGGCAAAATTTAAATTACTTAGCTCTCAGTCTGCTCGTTGTAAAGCATTTGTAAAAAAAAATGATCTTTTAATCTCTAATCAAATTAAAAAAAATGAATTTAAACAAAAAATTATAGAAGTAGACTCTTTTGATAGCAGTAAATTACTGAGTAAATTAAAAAATAAATATTTCCTGTCTTTTGGAAATAGAGAAAATCTATCTTTTGTTTTAAAAATTTCACAATCTTTAAGATTAAATTATAAAGATTTGATTAAAACCTTAAATAAATTTAAGGGACTTAAATATCGTCAACAAACTATTTTTGAAAATAAAAAAATATCTATAATTAATGATTCAAAATCAACAAGTTTTGCATCATCAGAAAATTTGTTAAAAAACTTAAAAGAGGTCTATTGGATTTTAGGCGGTATTCCAAAAAAAAATGATAAATTTAGATTATCTAAAAAACATTGTAAAAATTTTAAGGCATATATTTTTGGAAATCATTATAAAGAATTCAAAAAACATTTAAAAAATAAGATAATAGTTAAAAATTATAAAACATTGAGACATACTTTAGATAAAATATTTTTAGATATTTCAAAAAAACAATTAAGAAAAAAAGTTATTTTATTTAGCCCGGCAGGAGCTTCTTTTGATAGCTTCAAAAATTTTGAAGATAGAGGTTTGTATTTTAATAATTTAATTAAGAAATTTATTAATGAAAATAGATAATTATTTATATAGATTTTATTATCAGTGGTGGAAAAATTTAGATAAGTCAATTTTCTTACTTATAACTTTATTATTTGCTATTGGTTTATTTTTTTCACTGGTATCAACTTCATTAATTGCATCAGATAGATTAAATACTAATAGTTACTCTTTTTTTTTTAAGCATCTAATTTATATTTTTATTGGAATATTTATAATTTTTATTTTTTCATCTTTAAATACGGATCAATTATTAAAATACTCAGTTATCCTTTTTTTTATTTCTTTGATCTCCTTAATTTTGGTTCCAATTATCGGTATAGAGGTAAAGGGTTCAAAAAGATGGATTGATTTATTTTTTTTACCAAGATTTCAGCCCATTGAATTATTGAAACCCTTTTTAATTGTAATTTTAGCAACTATTCTTGCAAGTAATAGAATAACTAGTCTTTATTTTAAGTATTTATTATCAATTATTTTAATTTCTGTAATTTCTTTACTTTTAATTATACAACCAGATATTGGCCAGACTCTTCTTGTAGTTTTTTCATGGGTCACCTTAATTTTTACTTCTGGGATTAATATTTTTTTTCTTTTTGGGTTTTCTTTGCTTTTATTATTTTTTTTAACTTATATGGTAATCTTTGTTCCTAAGTTTGATTATATTCAAGGTAGAATCTTTTCTTTTTTTAACAGAGATATAGGATCACATAATTTTCAATCAGATAAGGCAATTGAGTCTATTATTAGTGGGGGTTTTTTTGGAAAAGGAATTGGTGAAGGAACATTAAAAAACAGAGTACCAGAGGCTCATACAGACTATATTATTTCAGTGATTTCTGAAGAATTTGGAGTTGTTGCTATAATATTAATATTAATATTGTTTCTAGTCTTGATTTATATAATTTTTAAAAAATTAAATTACGAAAAGAGTGAAAAGATCAAATTAATTTTGATTGGATGTATAAGTTTAATTTTGATGCAAGCTACAATCCATATAGGTGTAAATATTAGATTATTTCCAACTACAGGAATGACTTTACCCTTTTTGAGTTACGGAGGATCTTCAATTGTGAGTATTTCAATATTATCAGGAATAATTCTTAATTTAACAAAAAGAAAAGTAAATAACTGAATATGAAAAAAAAAATTTTAATTTCTACAGGAGGCTCAGGAGGACATGTTATACCTGCTATTTCTATTTATGAACATTTAAACAAGGACTATGAGATCATAATATCAACAGACAAAAGAGGTCTTAAATATATGGAAAAAAATTATTATCAAATTTTTATAGTTGATACTCCCAAATTAAATAAATCAATTTTATTACCAATTTCAATATTAAAATTATTTTTCTTGATTTTAAAATCCGTATTATTTTTAAAGAGGCAGAAGATACAAGTCTTGATTTCTACAGGTGGATATATGTCTATACCATTATGTTTGGCCGCAAAAATATTAAAAATCAACATTTTTTTATTTGAACCAAATATGATTGTTGGAAAAGCAAATAAATTTTTTCTTAACTTTTCAAAAAAAATAATATGTTATGATAAAAATATTATTGGCTTACAAGGCAATCAAAGACAAAAAGTAGCAATTACAAATCCAATTATAAAAAAAAATCATTATCAAATTAAAAATAAAAAAGAAGGGATATTTACCATATTGATAATTGGTGGCAGTCAAGGAGCAAAGATATTTGATGAAATAATGCAAGAAACGATTTTAAAAATTTCTAAGATAAACTCCTTAAAGATAATTCATCAAACAAGTCAAAAAAATATAGATTTTTTAAGAAGATTTTACACAGAAAATAAAGTTGAAAATATTATTTTTAGTTTTGAACAAAATATGGATTTTCTCATTAAGCAATCAGATTTGTGCATTACAAGAGGAGGAGCCTCAAGTTTAGCCGAAATAGCACATTCGAACGTCCCTTTTATTGTAATTCCATTGCCGACTTCAAAAGATAATCATCAGTTTGAAAATGCTTGTTATTACAAAAATAAAAATTGTTGTTGGATTATCGATCAAGTAAATTTTGATAAACGTAAATTTGAAGAGTTATTAATAAATGTACTAAAAAATAAAGATATTTTATCTCAAAAAAAAAAAAATTTAGAAAATTTAACTTATCAAAACACTTGGAATAATGTTAATCAAAATTTAAAAGAAATAATTAATGAAAATTAAATTAGCTAAATCTGAATTAATACACTTTGTTGGCATTGGTGGTATTGGCATGAGTGGTTTGTCCTTAATAATGAAAGGAAAAGGATTTAAAGTGCAGGGAAGCGACATAGCAAACAATAAAAATATTGAAAGATTAAAAAAAGCAAAGATAAAAATTTCAGTTGGCCACAACAAGCAGAATATTGATAAAGCAACTATATTAGTTGTTTCTTCAGCAATTAAAAAAAATAATCCTGAATTAATTGAAGCCAAAAAAAAACAATTGCCTATTTACAAAAGAGGCGAAATGTTAGCACACATTGTATCTTTGACAAAAAATATTGTTGTTGTAGGTTCACATGGTAAAACCACAACCACTTCTTTGATAGCTTCTATTTTTCATGAAACTAAAATTGATCCAACAATCATCAATGGTGGTGTAATTAATTCAATTAAAAATTCTGCAAAATTGGGAAAAAGTGATTGGTCTATTTTAGAAGCAGATGAGTCAGACGGAAGTTTTATTCATATCCCTCCAACTTATTCAATAATAACAAATATCGATAGAGAACACATGGATTTTTATAATTCCATGAATGAACTAAACAATTATTTTTTAAAGTTTGTAAATAAAGTTCCATCTTTTGGAAAATCGTTTATTTGTTTAGATGATAAGAATAATAAAAAATTAATAAAAAAGTTAAATAATAAAAATTTTTATACTTATGGCTTAGATAAAAAATCAAATTTTTGTATAATAAATATAAAGCAATTGAGAAAATATACTGAGTTTGATCTTAAGATAGTTTTACCGAATAAAAAAAGTAAGCTGATTAAAAAATTTAAAGTCCCACTGTTAGGAATTCATAATGTTAGGAATTCTGTAGCTGCTACTTCATTAGCTATAATATTAGGATTAACTTATTCTAATATTAAAAAAGGTCTTAAAAATTTTAAAGGGGTTCAAAGAAGATTTAATAAAATTTTTTCTTTTAATAAAGTAGATTTTTTTGATGATTATGCTCATCACCCTACAGAAATTAAAGTAGTATTAGATGGTGTAAACAATGTGTATAAAGGTTTTGAAAAAGTATGTATTTTTCAACCTCATAGAATTTCAAGATTGAAAGATTTAAAAAAAGAATTTACTTATGCTTTCAAAGATGCAGATAAAGTAATTTTATTTCCAATTTATACTGCTGGAGAAAAAATAAAGTTAGGGTTCAGTTATACAAATTTTGGTAAAGAAATAATTAAAAATTCTAAAGTTAAATTATTTTTAGTAGATAATAAATATCAATTAGCAAAATATATTAAAAATAACATCTATGGAAAAAAAATAGTTATAGGGATGGGTGCAGGTACAATTTCAGCATGGATGAGAGAATTACCTAAATTATTGTAATGAATATTATTTTAGAGGAATTATTATTAGAATTTAAGAATAATATAAGTTTAGATTACGATTTAAAAAAAAAAAATTGGTTTAATATAGGTGGCAAAACTAAAGTTTATTACAAAGCTAATAATTTAAAAGAGTTAATAAAATTTTTAAAAAAAATTAATAACAAGGAAAAAATATTTATTCTTGGAGGCGGTTCAAACACATTAATAACAGATGAAAAATATGATGGAATTGTAATTAAGCTTTCAGAGAATTTTAAAAATATTTCTCTTCTATCAGACGATATAATTATTGCGGGAAGTGCTACAAGTGATAGGGCAATTTCAGATTTTGCAATGAATAATAATTTAGGAGGTTTCGAATTTCTATCTTGTATACCTGGTACGGTTGGAGGTGGAATTAAGATGAATGCAGGTTGTTTTGGAAGAGAATTTAAAGATATCTTAATTTCTCTACAAGCAATCACTAAACACGGACAAGTTATAACAATACCTGCAAAAGAAATAAATTTTGAATATAGAGATAGTAAATTATCAGAAGATCTCATTTTTTTGAGTGCATCATTTAAAGGTTATAAA
>CACGET010000007.1 GCA_902572155.1 uncultured Pelagibacteraceae bacterium
ATTAAGCCCAAAGCTTCTGAATTTAGTGCTCCAAACTTTTTAGACAGGTCTATTTCTGCGTGTTCGTTTGATACTGAAACTCTTATAAATAATTCTAAATCTTTGGCATTATTTGTGCTTTCAATAATTTTAATAAGTTCATCTTTGGTATCTAACGAAAAAGTTTTTACCCCATATTCAAAGTAAGCTTCATGTATGCTTTCTCTACTTTTTACAGTGTGCATATATGAGCACTTAGCAGTTTGACTAAATTTTCTTATAGTTTTAATCTCCTCCATCGAAGCGACATCAAATTGTTCTATTCCACTGTCCAAAATATTTTTGATTATCAATGGATGGGGGTTGGTTTTTACTGCGTATAATATTTTACCAGGAAAATTCTTTATAAAATACTCTACAGCTGATTTAATCGAGTTTTTCCTGATACAATACACAGGTTTTTCAGGCTTCAATTGACTAATTAACTCTTCAACTGATTTAAATTTTTGCATTTAAAATGCCTCCAAAAAAAAATTTAACAAAAAAAAGCTTTTTACTCTAAAAAACTTTAAAATTTCACCCCTAATATGCCCATAGATTGATAAAGTAAAGTAAATAATAGCTATTGATTTATTATAATTTATAACCATATAAAAAATCATGAAAGAACAATTAGTCCTAAAAAACATCAATGATTTCGACAATAAATCACTTTTAATAGTTGATGACGATAATCCTTTTAGAGAGAGGTTGGCGAGGGCTATGCAGAAAAAAGGTTTTGAGGTTTTTCAAGCTGAGAGTGTACAAAAAGGAGTAGAGTCTGTAAAAGCACAAAAACCAGGATTTGCAGTAGTTGATTTAAGACTTGGGGATGGGAATGGACTAGAAGTTGTTAAAGAAATTCAATCAACAAATAATGATAGCAGAATAATAATGCTAACAGGATATGGTAATATTCCAACAGCTGTTGCAGCAATTAAAGAGGGTGCAATTGATTATTTGGCTAAGCCAGCTGATGCAGAAGATGTTGAAAAAGCTTTATTAGCTGATCCTGAAAAAAAAGCAGCTCCACCAGAAAATCCAATGTCTGCAGACAGAGTAAAGTGGGAGCATATACATAGAGTATTTGAGCTATGTAACAGAAATGTCTCAGAAACCGCAAGAAGATTAAAAATGCATAGAAGAACTCTTCAAAGAATTCTCTCTAAAAGATCACCTAGATAAATTTTCTAATTTTTAAAATTTGCTTAACTAATAATGCCAAAATGGCTATTTTAAACATTTCAGCTAATAAAAAAGGTTCAGCTCCTAATTCAAAAATAGGTTTATCCCATCCAATTAATGTCCCTAACCATAATAATCCCAAAATATATATAGTTGAAGTTGCCATTAATAGTTTACATAATATAACTAAAAAATTATCCTCAAATTTAATCAAGGATGCCAAAAAACATGCAGTTAAAAATCCAATTAAATATCCCATAGTTGGACCAGTGAAATATAAAAGTCCAACACCTTTTTCTGGAGAATTTGAAAATACTGGTAAACCCACAATTCCTTCTAATAAATATAATCCAATTGTAGCCATTCCAGTTTTATACCCAAAGCTAATTCCTAAAAATAACACTACGAAGGTTTGCATAGTCATTGGCACGGGGTAAAAAGGAATTTTTATTTTTGCAGAAATAGTCAAAGCTATTGAGCCAATTATTATAGCTAACAAAAATTTAATTATTTTAAGTTGTGTAAGATTTTTTGTTAATTCCATCAAACAAATAATACTCTTAATTGTTAATATAATCTAGTGATTAGTAGATTAAATTAAAGTTTAGACTATATTATGATTATAACATTTAATAAAATTTAATGAATAAAATTCAAAAAACTGATCATTTTTATCTTGTTGATGGTTCTGGATATATATTTAGAGCTTATTACGCATTACCTCCATTAACTAGAAAAAGTGACGGACTGCCTACAGGTGCTGTTAGTGGTTTCTGCAGTATGCTTTTTAAACTTTTAGAAGACTCAAAATCCAATCAAAATTTACAGAAACCAACTCATTTTGCAGTTATTTTCGACTCTGCTAGAAAAACATTTAGAAATGAAATTTATAGTGAATATAAAGCGAATAGATCTGAGGCACCTGATGACCTGGCACCGCAATTTGAGTATATCAGAAAATCAGTTTTGGCATTCAATTTACCTTCTGTAGATTTACCCAATTATGAAGCAGATGATTTGATTGCAACATATGTTGATCAAATACTCAAAAAAGGTGCAAAAGTTACAATTGTTTCATCTGATAAAGATTTAATGCAATTATATCAAAAAAATGTTCGTATTTTTGATCCGATGAAAAATAAATTTATAACTGAAGAAGATGTTTTTAAAAAATTTGGAGTAGACGCTTCAAAGGTAATAGATGTTCAGTCTTTAGCAGGTGATAGTAGCGACAATGTACCAGGAGTTCCTGGAATAGGAGTAAAAACCGCTGCTGAGCTGATTAATAAATATGGTACTTTAGAAAAATTATTGAAATCTGCTAATGAAATCAAACAAAACAAAAGAAGAGAAACTCTCCTAGAGAATAAAGATAAAGCATTAATTAGTAAAAAGCTCGTAACTTTAGATAATAACTCTCCAATAAAGAGACAGCTAAATGAGTTTAAGTTAAAAATTATAGATAAAGATAAATTATATAAATTTCTAAGAGAGATGGAGTTTAATAGGTTATTAAGCTCTGCTATTTCTACATATGGACAGCCAGATTTAATAAGCTCTGTTTCAGAAATTAAAAATATAGAAAAGCAAAGTCCAATTAATAATAATAATTATCATTTAATTTCTAAGCCAGATGAAATTGATCAGTGGGTTGAAGAGGCTGAAGAATTAGGGGAGGTAGCTGTTGATACTGAAACAAATTCTTTAGATCCTCATCAAGCAGAGTTGGTAGGTATCTCGCTATCTTCAAAGATAGGAAAAGCTTGCTATATTCCAATAGGTCATAACTCATCAAAATGTATTGCAAAAGACATTGTTATTAAAAGATTAAAAAAATTATTAGAAGATCCGAGTGTAAAAAAAATTGGTCAAAATATAAAATTTGATTTTATTGTTTTGTTTAAAAACGGCATAACAATGTCTGCCATGGAAGACACAATGTTGATGTCGTATGTTTTAGATGCAGGAAAAAATAGACATAACATGGATACGATATCTGAATTACATCTAGGACACAAAACAATTACATTCAAAGAAATTGTGGGAACTGGAAAAAAAGAAATTAATTTTAGTGAAGTAGAAGTCGATAAAGCTAAAGATTATGCTGCTGAGGATGCTGATGTAACTTTAAGACTGTATAGGAAATTTCTTAAAAACTTAAAATCTGAAAAATTGATTAATATTTATGAAATGTTTGAAAAACCATTAATTAAAATTCTTGCATTTATGGAAATAGAAGGCGTAGAAATTGATAGTAAGTTTTTAAAGTCCCTCTCTCAAAAATTTGAAAAAAATATCCAAAAATTAGAAAAGGAAATATTTAAAGTTTCAAAAAAAGAATTTAATATAGGTTCTCCTAAACAACTGGGTGAAATTATTTACAATGATCTTAAAATTGCAGGTTTAAAGAAAACTAAAAAAGGTGGATTTGCAACAAGTGCGTCTGTTTTAGAAGATTTAGCATTCAAAGGTAATAAATTTCCTTCATTAATTTTGGACTGGAGACAGTTATCAAAATTAAAAAATACATACTCAGACGCCTTACCCGAGCATGTGAACCCAAAAACTAAAAGAGTTCATACTTCTTTCCTATTAGCTGCTACAACGACTGGAAGACTAGCTTCAAGTGACCCTAATCTTCAAAATATTCCAATTAAATCTGAAGATGGTAAAGATATTAGAAAAGCATTTAAGGCCAAAAAAGATCATTTATTAATTTCTGCAGATTACAACCAAATTGAAATGAGAATTCTTGCTGATTTAGCCGATGTGGCAGAGTTAAAAAAAGCATTTAAAAATAATGAGGATATTCATTCATTAACTGCTAGCCAAATATTTAATATTGATATTAAAAAAGTAAATCAAGACCATAGAAGAAAAGCTAAAGCTATCAATTTTGGAATAATTTATGGAATTTCTCAATACGGTTTAGCAAAGCAAATTAATGTGTCAAATTATGAAGCTGAAGAATTTTTAAATTCATACTTTAGAAAATTTCCAGAAATAAAAATCTATATGGATGATACAATTAAATTTTGTAGAAAAAGTGGTTATGTAAATAATATTTTTGGAAGAAGATCGCACTTTAATGGAATAAATGATAAAAATTTTAATGTAAGGAATTTTCAGGAACGTGCTGCTATTAATGCGCCAATACAAGGATCTGCATCAGAATTAATGAGGCTAGCAATGATAAGATTGGATGAGAAATTAAAAGAACAAAAAAATTTAAAAACTAAAATGTTATTACAAATTCATGATGAATTAATATTCGAGGTTCCCAAAAATAGTGAAAAGAATATAATCAAAATAATAAAAGAAGAAATGACCAGTGTGGCTAAAAGTGATCAGCATTCTTTTACCATACCTTTGACAGTAGATGTAAATATTGGAGATAATTGGGGCATGTTACATTAATAAAATAAGATTGCCCAATTTAGAACAATTTAGTATTTTTAAGGTAGAGAATGCATAAAGAAACTATAGCATTAATTGATGATGACAGAAATATTCTAACAAGTTTGAGTATTGCTTTAGAGAAAGAGGGATTTAAAGTTCAAACTTATATAGATGGAGAAAGTGCTTTAATTGGTCTTACCAGAACACCACCTGATTTGGCTGTAATTGACATTAAGATGCCTAAAATGGATGGTGAAGAATTACTTAAAAAATTAAGAAAAAAAACCTCAATGCCAGTGATATTTTTAACTTCAAAAGACGATGAAATTGATGAGTTATTAGGTCTTAAATTAGGCGCAGATGATTTTGTAAAAAAATCTGGAGGTTTTTCAATTAAGGTATTAATTGAGAGAATTAGACTACAATTACGAAAAAAAGACTCAAATAATCTTGTAGAGGAAAATAAAAGTCTAATTTCTCATGGAAAATTGAAGTTGGACCCATCTCAACTTGAGTGTGAGTGGAATGGAGTACAATTACCAGATAAGTTGACCACCACAGAGTTTCTCATTGTCAAAGAGCTGGCAAAAAGACCTGGTATTATTAAAGAGAGAGCTCAATTAATGGATATAGCTTATCGAGAAGATACAGATATTGAAGATCGAACTATTGATAGCCATGTTAAAAGAATTAGAAAAAAATTTAAAAAAGTTGACCCTGATTTTTCAGCTATTGAAACTAGGTATGGCAGTGGATATAGATGGAATGTTAGCTGATGTTTAGTCAATACTTAAAAAGTTTATCTATACTAAAAAAATTTTTATTTATTAATTTTATAATTTTTACAATCATTGGCTTATTTACGATTATATATTTGAATAATGTTCAGCCAAACCTAATTAAAAAGAAATCAGCAAATCATAAAATAGTTATTTATAATACAATTGATAATATTTTAAGATTAGATGTGACATTTAATAACAATGACATCAGAAAATTTTTATTTTCAACAAGATTTATATTTCAAAATTTAGACAGGGTAATTTTTTTTAATAATAATTTAAATCTAATAGGAGATACTGATACACTAGATCTTGATCCTAGATCTTTTTCTACAAGATTAAGTGAAGTTGAATTTGAAAGTTTAAATGAAAAAGAAAAAAATCAAAGTTCTATAATCGAAAATACAAGTATTGATAAAAAAAAACTTACAACTTTTAAAGACATTTTATATAATTATTCAAATTCTGAAGAATACGGGAATCCATATACATTTACTCAAGAAGATTTTAATCAATTTAAATTAACAACTATTAAAAATGTAATTAAGAATGATGAGAATGTTGGTTATATAGCAATCACAGAAAATGCAAATGATATAAAAGCAGCAATTGATGAAAGAAAGGCTTTTGTTATTAGGACTGCTGTTGCTGTGGGATTTGTAATTTTAATTTTTTCTTTTGTTTTAAGTAGATATTTTATTAAACCTATACAAAACTTAGTAAGTTACACAAAAATAATTAAGGAAAAAAGCCAACTCCAAACTAGTATTGAAAATTTAAAAAATCGAAATGATGAACTAGGACTTTTATCTAATTCCTTAGATGATATGACTAATGAATTACAAAAAAGAGTCACGCATGCTGAGAATTTTTCTACTGATCTTGTTCACGAAATAAGAAATCCATTAGCATCATTAAAAAGTGCATCTGAAATTTTACAAGACATAAACAACCCAGAAGAAAGATCTAAATTATTAAATATACTAAGTCATGATGTTCAAAGAATAGAAAGGTTAATTACTGATTATTCACAAATGTTAAAAGATGAAGTTGCTCTGAGTAAAGAGAAAATGAAAAAAATAGATATAGGTCCAATAATTCAATCTGTTGTTGAAGATTACAACAGCATCAATAATTTAAAAAAAGATATAAAAATTAGTTTTAAAAACGATGGTAAAAATTACTACTTTATAAAAGGAATTGAGAATAGAATTGAACAAATAATTGCAAATTTATTGGATAATTCAATATCTTTTAGTGAAAATGGTACGCATATTTTAGTGAATGTTTCGATCAATCTTAAAAAAGAAATTACAATAAAAATCATAGATGAGGGCCAAGGATTTAAGGAAAAAGATACTAATAAAATTTTTAAAAGATTTTATAGTAATAGACCCGATAAATTTGGTGAACATTCAGGCCTGGGACTAAACATTGTAAAAAATTTAGTTGACATCCACGAGGGTAAAATTTTAGCCTCTAACAGAGAAAACAATGTTGGAGCTGAAATTGAAATTAATTTTCCAAGGGCCTAATCTTACTGTTGACTAATTTTAGTTTGTTGTTACAAAGGCTAACTTATGGAAGATTATAAAGTCAAAAATATTGAAGAAGCCGAATTTGGAAGAAAAGAAATTTCATTAGCAGAAACAGAAATGCCTGGATTAATGGCTGTAAGAGCTGAATATAAAGGTAAGAATCCTTTAAAAGGTGCGAGAATACTAGGTTGCCTGCATATGACAATTCAAACAGCAGTTTTAATCGAAACTCTTGTAGACCTTGGTGCAGAAGTTAGATGGTCGTCATGTAATATATTTTCAACTCAAGATCATGCAGCTGCAGCAATCGCAAAAGCTGGAATACCTGTGTTTGCATGGAAAGGTGAAACAGAGGAAGAATATTGGTGGTGCGTCAAACAAACCATTGAGGGAAAGAAAGATTGGAAACCTAATATGATTTTGGACGATGGTGGAGATTTAACTGCTTTAATGCATAAAGATTATAAGGATTTATTGAAAGATATAAAAGGTTTAAGTGAGGAAACTACTACAGGAGTTTTAGCTCTTAAAAAAATGGAAGAGCAAGGAAATTTATTAGTTCCTGCAATAAATGTAAATGACTCTGTAACCAAATCAAAATTTGATAATTTATATGGTTGTAGAGAAAGCTTAGTTGATGGAATTAAAAGAGCTACAGATGTTATGATGTCAGGAAAAGTAGCAATAGTTGCAGGTTTTGGTGATGTAGGAAAAGGTAGTGCTGCCTCGTTAAGACAAAGTGGTGCAAGGGTTTTGGTAACAGAGACAGACCCCATATGTGCACTACAAGCAGCCATGGAAGGTTATGAAGTAGTTTTAATGGATGAGATGATAGGTCAAGCTGATATCGTTGTTACAGCGACTGGAAACAAAGATGTTGTAACTGCAGATCATATGAGAGCTATGAAAGATAGATCTATTCTATGTAATATTGGACATTTTGATAATGAAATTCAGGTTGAGGCATTAAAAAATTATAAATGGGATGAAGTAAAACCACAAGTACATGAAATTACATTTCCAGACGAAAAAAGATTAATTCTATTAGCAGAAGGAAGATTGGTAAATTTAGGATGTGGAACAGGTCACCCAAGTTTTGTTATGAGTGCATCTTTTACTAATCAAGTAATTGCTCAGATTGAGTTATGGAATAATTCAGATAATTACGAAAATAAAGTCTATGTATTACCTAAACATTTAGATGAAAAAGTAGCAAGATTACACTTGGATAAAGTTGGAGCTAAATTAACTCCGCTATCTAAGGATCAAGCTGATTATATAAGTGTTACACCAGAGGGACCGTATAAACCTCATGCATATCGCTATTAACGGTAGCAAAATAGATATTACATCTCCTGAGTCTACTAAAAAATTAGCAGAAAATTTTACAAAATATTTGGATATAGGAAGTGTAGCTTTTTTTTATGGAGAGGTAGGAGTTGGAAAAACTACCTTTATAAAATATTTTATAAATGCTTACCAAAAAAATAACAAACTTCAAACTACACAAGTAACAAGTCCAACATTTAATCTGCTAAATGAATATAAGGTAGGGGATTTAGTTTTAAAGCATTATGATTTATATAGATTAAAAAATAAATCAGAAATTAACAATTTAGATTTATTTGAAGATACAAAAGACACGATTTCATTAATAGAATGGCCAGAATTAGTTGACAGTAATAAATCATTTAAAACTGTAAATTTGTTTTTTTCTTATGAAAATGATTTTAATAATAGATATGTTAGAATTACAGGTTTAACTTAAAAATATTTTTTATGAAATTTTTAGAAAAATTTACAGAGATTAAAGGTGATGCATCTTTTCGAAAATTTTACAGAAACACAAAAAATAATTCAATAATAGTATATGCAAAAAAAGAAAAATATAAAAATCTACTCATATACGATGCTATCAACAAAATCTTAATTAAGAACAATATTTTAGCCCCTAGATTATTAAATCAAAATTACAAAAAAAATTATATTGAAATTCAAGATTTTGGAAATGAAACTATCTATCAAATTTTAAAAAAAAAAAAATTCAATAATTTTCAAATTATGAAAAAAATTATAAATATTCTTAATAAAATACAATTGATAAAAGATAAACAAATTAAAAATTTTCAAAAAAAAAATTATAAAATTAAAAAGTATGACAATCATATTTTATTTAATGAAACAAAGCTTTTTAGTGAATGGTACGTTGCTAACAAATTATCTAAAAATAATCATAAAAAATTTAATTACAAATTTAATAATGAAATTAAATTATTAATATCTAAATTAAATTATCCAAATGAAACATTTGTGCATAGAGATTTTCATGTATCAAATCTCATGCATATCACGCCAAATGATTTTGCTTTAATAGATACTCAAGATGCTTTAATTGGAAATAGAGCATATGATTTAGCGTCACTAGTAGATGATGTGAGACTAAGAACGTCTAGTCAATTTAAAAAAAAGATTTTTAATTATTACTTGAGCAAAAACAGAAATATTAAAAGTAATGAGTTTAAAGATGATTTTGATATATTATCTGTTTTAAGAAATTTAAAAATTATTGGTATTTTTACTCGTTTATCTAAAAGGGATAATAAAAAAAAATATATTAAATTAATTCCATATGCTTGGGAATTAATTATTCACAGAATGCGTCAAAACAAATTATTTAATGATTTAAATTTTTTAATAAAAGAAAATTTTCCTAAAATTATTCACTGAATTATGAAAATAAATACAGCTTTAATTTTATGTGCAGGATATGGCAAAAGACTCCATCCACTAACTCTAAAAACACCAAAACCATTACTTAAAATTAAACAGCTAACTATGTTGGAAAATTGTATAAATTTAATCGAAAATTTAGAAATTAAAAAAATTATTATCAACACTTTCTATTTAAAAGACCAAATTAATGATTTTTTAAGTAAAAAAAATTTTAAACAAGATATTCAAATCATTGATGATGGTATTAACATTTTAAATACTGGTGGTGGAGTGCTTAACATGATTAATCATTCTAATGAAAATGATTTTCTAATTATAAATCCAGATACTCTTTGGGGAAAATCTAATATTAAAGAAATAAAAAAAATGGAAAAATTATATTTTTCAAAACCAATTACAAATATTCTTTTATTGGTAAAAAATAATCTAAGTTTTGATAAAAATTTATTGGGTGATTTTAACCTTAAAAATAACTTGATTTATAAAAATCATAAAAATGAATTTATTTATACAGGTTGTCAGATAATGAGTAAAAAATTATTTTTAAATTTTGAGGTTCGAAACTTTTCGATTTCTGAGATTTGGAATATTTTAATGGATAAAAATAAATTATATGGTTTTGAAAGTCTAAATAAATTCTATCATATTACTAATTTAAAAATATTTAGAAAATTAAAAGATCTTTAGCTCTATCTTGATCTAAATATTTGCATTCGCTAATTTCTTTTTTATTATTTAGATTTAAGATTAAAGGATTACCAGTTGGAATTTCAAGTTTTGTGATTTGATCATTATTTAGTTTAAATAAGTGTTTACATAATGCTCTAATAGAATTTCCATGAGCTGAAATTAAAATATTATTATCAATTATTTTCTGCTCAATTTCATTTTCATAAAATTTAATTACTCTTTCATATGTATCTTTTAGAGATTCTGTATCAGGAATACTTTCTTTTGGAACATTTTTGTAAATTTCAATATTTATAGGGTGATAAGGGTTTTTTTTTTCAAGAGGCTCAGGTTTTAAATCCCATGAACGTCTAAATTGATGCACTTTATCTTCACCTAACTTAGCTTTCATTTCGTCTTTATTTAATCCAGTGAGCGCTCCATAGTGCCTTTCATTTAATTGCCAAAAACTTTTTGAAGATCTTTCCCCTCCAAGAACTTCTTGAATCAATTTGAGTGTATTTTGTGCTCTCAGTTGTATTGATGAATAAAATAGGTCAATATTTATATTAAGATCTTTAATTAATTTACCAGCTTTTTTAGCCTCTAATTCACCATTTTTGGTTAATTCAACATCTACCCAACCTGTAAATTTATTTTTAAGATTCCAAACACTTTGTCCGTGTCGTACTAAAATTAATTTACTCATATTTTTTATTTTAGATTAATTTGATAAATAAAACTATAGTTTTTAATGATTAATTTTTTAAAAAAAAATAAAATTATTTTTTATATAGCTAACTTTTGTTTGTTATTTGTTTATTTATTTCCAGGAAGTTTTTTTGGATGTATTTTGTATAACGATTGTAGAACTCAACCTCAATTGACTTCAGATTTTATAGTATCATCAAATCATGTTTATGCATTTTTTATTTTGTCGGCAGCAGGTTTTCTTACCTATAAGGGCTCTAAAAGATTAAATTTATTAAAAATATATTTAATTTTGTTATCAATTTTATTAGAGATACTTCATTTAATAGTACCTAATAGAAGTTTTGAAATATCTGATTTGTTTGGTAATCTTACAGGCGTCATAATTGTAATAATTATTAATTTTTTTATAAATAATGAAAAGCTCAAAAGTTAACTTATTAATTTTTATTTTATTTTTACTTGCAGGCTGTTCATCAATACCTTCAAATACCTCAGATAGTTGTTCAATATTTAAAGAAAGATATTTATGGTATAAGCATGCAAAAAAATCTGAACAAAAATGGGGCACTCCTATTTATATTCAGCTTGCAATTATAAAATGGGAGTCAGGTTTTGATTGGTTGGCAAAACCTCCAAGGCAAAAAATTTTTAAGGTAATTCCTTATAAACGACCATCGAGTTCATTTGGTTATTCTCAAGCTGTAAAAGGAACATGGGAACAATATAAAAAAGAAACTGGAAATAAGGTAGCTACAAGAGCAAGATTTAAAGATAGTGTTGATTTTATAGGTTGGTATACAAAAAAGACAAAAAATATTCTTAACATATCTCAAAAAGATGCTTTTAAGCAATACATTGCTTATCACGAGGGGTGGGGAAATTACAAATATTATAAAAAAAATGAAAAAGTAATTAACTTAGCTAAAAGAGTTGAAAAACAATCTTCAATTTATAAAAAACAACTTTCACAATGTGATAGAAGATTAAGCAAGAATAAGTATATTATTTTTTAGCAAGCTCTTTCCTAAGCTCCAAATCAACAGAGTCGATTCTTTTAGTATTTTTTGCTAGAGCTAAATACATCGTTGGAGTTACATATAATGTAAAAAAGGTAGATATAATCATTCCTCCCAAAATTGTTGATCCTACTGCTAGTCTAGATGCTTCTCCTGCACCAGGTCCAATGTTTCCAATAACAAGAGGTAACATTGCAATCATTGTACTTATCGAAGTCATCATTATAGGTCTAAATCTTAAGTTACAAGCTTCCCTTATAGATAAGTTGATATTTTTACCAGTAGTTCTTAATTGGTTGGCATAATCAACAATTAGAATACTATTTTTAGTAGATATACCAATCAGTATTACAAGCGCTATCTGAGAGAAGATATTTATTGAGCTATTTAAAAATAGAATAAATATAAGCCCACCAATTAGAGCAAGGGGAACTGTTAAAACTATTATGAAAGGGTGCACAAATGAATTAAATGTTGCAGCCATTACTAAGTAGGCAGTAAGCAAAGCTAATGCAAATATAATAAATAACTCATTACTAGTCTCTTTAATTTCTTCTGACTTACCCTTCCATGAAATTTGACTAGAGGGGTTAATCTCTTCTATAATTTTTTCTAAATATTTAATTGCCTCTGAAAGGGTATAATTTTCTGAAATATTAGCAGAAATGGTCACTGCTTTTTGTCTATTATATCTTGCTAATTTTTTTGCAGAACCTTTTTCTTTAAATTCTACTAAATTTGCTAAAGATATCAGTTTGCCATTAGTTTCAGATCTTACAAATATTTTTGACAATCCTTCCTGAGATCTTCTATCATTTAAATATTGTTGAAATATTACAGGGTATTCTTTTCCAAGTTTATTAAATTTTGTAATTGTTTTTCCTCCATAAAGAGTTTCCAATGTTTTACCAATTGATTCAGTTGAAATACCAAGGTCTTTAGCTCTATTCTTATTTATAAATAATTTTATTTCTGGTTTATCTCTTGAGTAGTCAGACTCAATTCTGGATAAGTTTTTATTTTCTCTCATTTTGTTTATTATTATAGATTGTATATTTTCTAATTCTTCGTAGCTGCTTCCTTGGATAACCATCTGAACAGGCTTGTTATAACTTGAAACTCTTATCGATTGTGGAGAAATAGGAAATGCAACTGTTTCAGGTACAGTTACAATTTTACCAATTGCTTGTCTCATAATAGTCTGTGAGTTTTGTTTTCTGTCTTTCCAATCATTAAGTAAAGCAATGATTATAAAACTATTGAAAGAATTTTTATTACTTCCAAAACCAGGTACCCGCATAATCAATCTTTTATAAGGACTATTGTTTGCTTGCAAAAGCGGTATCAGTCTTTTTTCAACATCCTCAGCTCTTTTTTCAGTATATTCAAAAGAACTTCCTTCATCAGTAAATCCCAAAACAAGATAAACGCCACGATCTTCCATTGGCATTAATTCTTTTTTTGTTGTTATGTATAAAACAGCAGATCCAATAATAACCAAAACGATAAACGTGATAATTGTATTTTTTTTATCTAGCCAAAAAACTAATGTTTCTTGATAAAATTTTGAAAAAGCTTTAAAAAATTTATTAAAACTATTAACTATAAAATTTTTTTTAGTTGGTTGAGCTAGAAATTTACTACCTAACATTGGAGATAATGTTAGTGCAACAAATGATGAAATTACTACAGAAAAAGATAAAGCTATAGCAGTTTCTCTAAATAACGTTCCAGCAATTCCATCAATAAATATTAACGGTAAAAAAACAGCTACTAAGATTAGTGTTGTTGCAATAATAGCAAAACTAATTTGTTTTGAGCCTTTATATGCAGCTACCAATGAGTTTTCACCATTTTCTATTCTTCTATAAATCGCATCTGTCATTATGACAGAGTCATCCGTTATTATACCTATCGCTAAAATAAAACTTAGTAGAACAAAAATATTTATTGACAATCCAAATAAATAAATTCCTAAAAACGAGGCTATTAAACTAACAGGAAGGGCTATAGCTGGCACTATTACTGCTTTGAGATTCCCAAGGAATAAATAAATAATTATTATCACTAAAACAAAGGCAATAATCAATGTTTTGTAAACTTCATCTATGGCAGCGCCTACATAAGTTGCTCTATTGAAGGCAATCTCAATATTCAAATCATCCGGTAATTTTTTTTTAACATCTACTATTTTTTTAGAAATTGCTCTAGAAAGCTCTACTGTTGATGCACCACTTTTGGCATAAATTCCAATACCTACAGTAGTTAAATCTAATGCACCTTTTCTTTGGGCTTTAAATAAATTCTTTTCCGTAACTGGACCAAATTCAATATTTGCAATATCTAAAAGTCGAACAATATTATTTTGATTTTTTTTGATTGGTAATATTTTTAATTTTTCTAAATTATCATATGACTTATCTAAATTTAGTGTTAAATCAATATTACTAGCTTCAAGGGTTCCTGCAGGAAGACTGACATTTTCTTTTCTCAAAGCAACTTCTACTTCTTGAATAGTTAAATTGTTTGCAGCTAATTTGATAGGGTCTATCCAAACTCTTACACTTAAATCTCTTAACCCACCAGTTCTGATCCTTCCTACATTTTTGACACTAGAAAATTGATCAACCAAATATCTTTCAACATAGTCTCCTAATTCTAAATCATTCCATGATGCAGAAGTTACAGATAGCCACATTGTAGTTGTAAATCCCGCAGCTTGTTTTAAAATTTGTGGTGCATCAGCCTCACTTGGCAAGTTATCAACTATTCTAGCAACTCTTTCCCTTATATCATTTGCAGCATTATCTAAATTAATATCAGTATTGAATTCAACATTAATAGTACTACTTCCATTTTCAGATTTAGAGTCTATATTTTTTATACCTTCAGCTCCACCTACTACATCTTCTATTACCTGTGTTACCTCTTGATCTATAATTGGTGCAGAGGCAGATTTATAATCTACTTTAATTTGAACCACAGGAGGTTGAAGTCCATCAGGAAGTTCTCTTACAGGTAATTTTGAAAAAACAAATATACCAAAAAACAATCAAAATAAGAGACATTACCCATGCAACAACAGGTCTTCTTATACTAACATCCGTAATAAACATATATTATTTAAGAATTGGTTTGATTTTACCGTTTGGTCTCACTTTTTTTAAACCCTCCGCTACAATTTTTTCACCTTTAATAATCCCTTCAAATACTTCAATGAAACCTTCTGATCTATCTCCTACTTTGATTTCAGATTTCTTAGCAATATCTTCGTTATTAACTTTATAAATGTATATTTTATCACCCTCAACTAAAACGCTAGTATCAGGTATACCCAAAGATTTTCTTGAATTATATTTGATTGAAAATTCCAATAATGAACCTGGTAGTATTTCAAATTTAGAGTTAGTAATTTTTATTCTAGCTTTTAAAGATCTAGTATCTTCACTTATACGACTTGCTAATGAGTCAATTGAACCTATAAATTTTTTATCCTTATAACCTGAAACCCTAACATCCACTTGAAGACCAACTTTTATGAATGGTGCAAAAATTTCAGGAATATTTACGTCAGAATAAATAGTAGATGAGTCCTCAAAATTTATAAGAATTGACGTTGTTGAAACTTCTAGATCTTCGGAAAAATTTCTCTTACCAATAACACCATTAAATGGTGCAGTAATATTTCTATTTTTCAATTTGGCAATAATCCCATCTTTTTTAACCATTTGGTTAAAGTTGATAGGTGTTAAAATCTCATATTTTTCAATTTTATAAGCTCTTGTTTGTGCTGATGTCGCCGTACCAAAAGTACTTACGTTATTCGAAAAAGATTTTTCTTTTACCTCACTAACAATTATTCCTGGTGGAGGTATTTTGCTAAATTTTTTTTTAAAATGATTCCCAATCATTGTTCTTGCAACGATCACGGCTGTAATTACAAAAAAGAAAATTAGTATTATAGAAGTAATTTTAGTTGATCTTTTCATATTTAATTCTTACCAAATTCAGCCCAAGAGCCATCATATATAGTGGGCATATATTTAACATTTATTAAAGAATAAGCTAGAGCCAAAACACAAGCTGTTACTCCTGAACCACAAGAAAAAACAACATTAGAGACCCCAACATCTTTAATTTTTTCTTTAAATATCTCTCTGATCTCATCACCACTTTTAAACGTATTATCTATATTAATAATTTCTCTAAACGGTAAACATTTTGAATTTGGAATAGAACCACTACGCAAACCTTTTCTTGGCTCCTCTGCTTTTCCTTCAAATCTTTCTCTACTCCTTGCATCCAAAATCATAAAATTTTCAGTAATAATATTTTCTTTAACTTGTTTCAAGTTTTTGACTAAGTTTTTATTTTCATCACAAAGATAATTTGTTTTTTTTATAACTTTTATATTTTGTGTAGTATCTTTTTTTTCACGTTTCCATTTTTGTAGACCACCGTTCAATACATGAACTAGTTTTGGATCATGACCAAAATAAATAAAATTATACCAACATCTACATGCACTTAGAACATTTGAATTGTCGTAAATAACAATTTCATCATTATTCTTAATTCCCATATTCGAGACAATTGTTTCCCAATCATTCTTATCTACAAGCATGTGAGGAAGTTCAATATTTTTTTTGGAGTATTTGTCTATATCAAAGAAAATTGAGTTTTTTATATGTTCATTTTTATACTCTGAATATCCATCTCTATTAGTTTGCGGTAAATGCCAAGAAGAGTCAATAATTTTTACTTTATCTATTTTTTTTTTTAACCATTCAGTATCAACTAAAGACATATTATCTTTTCTCTAAGAATCTTTGATGATATTCTTCAGCGGGACAATAATTTTTTAAAAGAGAGCATGTAGTCACAACTTTACCAGATAATTTTTTGTTCGTTTGCTTTATAATATCTTCAGCAATATTTTTTTGTTTATCATTTAAAAAGAATATTTCACTTCTATATTGAGTACCAAAATCTGGTCCTTGAGAATTTAATGTAGTAGGGTCATGAATAGAAAAAAAAAATTCTAAAATATTTTTATAAGTGATAATATCTGGATCAAATTCTAATTTAACCACTTCTGCATGATTAGTTTTACCTGTACAGACTTCTTCATAAGTTGTGTTTTTATTTATTCCACCACAATACCCAACTTCAGTTCTAATAATCCCTTCAAGTTTGCTAAACTTTATTTCTGGTCCCCAAAAACAACCCAATCCTAAAACTGCTATTTCCATTGATTATACTATAAATTGAACTACAAATTATTTCTATGCTTTCTAAAAATCAACTAGGCTTTTTGTACATGTTTATTTCAGTATGTGCATTTTCAGTGATGGATTTAATAGTTAAATGGTCCGAACATTACCCTTTAGGACAAGTATTATTTTTTAGAGGTTTTTTTGGAGTAATTTTGTATTTTTTTATAATGCCTAGAGAAAACATAGGTAATTTTTATCTAACAAAAAGAGCAGGTTTACATTTCTTAAGATGTTTGTTTGGATTGATTGCCTTGATAGCGATATTTATTGCATTAAGGAATCTTCCACTGGCAACAGTTGTAAGTATTTCGTTTGCTGCACCAATATTTACAACAATTTTTTCAATTTTCTTTTTAAGTGAAAAAGTTGGATTTTATAGATGGCTTGCAGTCCTAATTGGTTTTGTTGGAATTATAGTAATAACAGAACCGGGGTTTGACTCGCTAAATTTATATTATATTTATCCAATTATTTTTTGTTTAGGATTATCTTATGTGGCTATTGCAATCCGGCAATTATCCACAACAGAACCAGTATGGCTTATATCATTATTTTTCTCAATAGCCATTACTTTAGCAAGTCTGTTTACCATACCTTTTGGATGGGTTATGCCTACTATGAAAGATTTGTTTTTATTATGCATGATTGGATTTTTGGGAGGTTTTGCAAATTTATGGCTTGGTCAATCATTTAAGTTATCAGAAGTTTCTCTTGTTTCACCTTTAAAATATTTAGCTTTAGTATTTGGAATAATATTTGGTTATTTGATCTGGGATGAAATACCAACTGTTAAAACTTTGGTAGGAGCATTATTAGTAGTCTTTTCATCTTTAATTATTTTAAAAAGAGAAATTTATCACAAAGAAAAAATTCCCTCAACAACAAGACATGAATAATATACCAAAGTATTGGGAAGTAGCTAAAAAACATCTATCAAATAAAGATAAAGTTATGAAGCTATTGATCAAAAAATATTCATCACCATCTGAAACTATACTTACTACAAGGAAAGATATTTTTTACTCTTTGTGCAACAGTATAATTGGACAACAAATTAGTGTAGCAGCTGCAAACTCTGTATTTTTCAAATTTAAAAAAAAATGTAAAAATAAAATTAGTGCAAAAAATGTAAGCAAGCTTAAATTTTCACAATTGAAATCATGTGGATTAAGTAAACAAAAAGTAAAAGGAATTCAAAGTTTAGCAAAACAAACTCTAGATAGAACCTTTAATCCCAAATTAATTTCAAAGATGTCAGATGAAGAAGCAATTTTATATCTTTCAGAATTAAGACAAATTGGTAGATGGTCTGCGGAAATGATTTTACTATTTACTTATAATAGACCTAACATTTGGCCCACACAAGATATAGGTCTATTAAGGGCAATATCTAAAAATTATAAAAAAGAATATCTTCCTCCTGAAAAATTTTTAAGATTATTAAATAAAAGATTTTCACCTTATTGTTCTGTTGCTACTTGGTATTTATGGAGAAGTATTGATCCTGAGCCAATACAGTATTAATTGCCTTCCACTATTTGATGATGTCTTATAGCGTGGCCATTAAGAATATCATGTGCATTTTGATATTCGATGGAGTCATAACATTCTAATGCAGTATTGTAATTAGGAAATTCTACTATAACGGTTCTTGGTGAATTTATACCATCGTTTGTTCTATTTTTTCCACCTCTTACTAAGAATTTTCCAGAGAACTTTTCTACAGCCGGTTTAGCTTTAAGAGCATACTCTTTAAGTTTTTCTGCATTATTAATCTTTTCATACATACACACCCAATAAGCTTTCATAATTCTCCTTTTTAATTTTTTTTTTTTATGATACCAAATTTTTATGTCTGATAAATTAATAATTACTTTTGATGAGTACATAAAAATAGTAGAAAAATTAGCAATACAAATTCATAAACATTATAAACCAACAGTGCTTGTTGGCATTATGAGAGGTGCAGCGCCAATACTAGATATTTTATCAAGAATTTTAAAATTACCTACAGCCTATATAGTTATTCAAAGTTACTCTGGTGAAGGTTTGGAAGATAAACAAGGACAACTAATGTTTGCAAGAGAAATTAGCTCTTTAGCTGAAAGTAAAGATTATAAAAAAGTTCTTCTAGTGGATGATCTTTCAGACACGGGCTTGACTTTAAATAAAAGTATAGAATGGTTAAGAAATTATGGCCCTACTAAAGATTTTATTGAAGAAGTTAAGACTGCATGTTTATGGAAAAAAAAATCATCTACTTTTGAGCCTGATTTTTGTCCTATTAGATTAGACTCTGATCCTTGGATTGTACAGCCAACCGAACATTATGAAGAGATATCTATAGAAGAGATTATGGAAAAAAATAAATAGGGCTAGTTTTAAACTAGCCCTATTAAAAATTAATTTAAGCTACTGCAAAACTTACAACGCTTAATATGGCTATAACCCATATTGCAGGCGATGTACTAGAAAATTTGCCAGTAAATATTTTGATCAGAGCATACGATACAAATGCAAGAGCAATACCATTACTTATACTATAAGTTAAAGGCATAGCAATCATTGCAAGGATCGCTGGAGCTGACTCAGAAATATCGTTCCATTCAATATCTGTTATATTTCTAATAAAAAGAACTGATACAAAAAGTAAAGCAGCACCGTCTATTTGTTTAGGCAAACTAGTTGCTAATGGTGCAAAAAATATACAAGCTAAAAACAACAAACCTATTACAAGAGAGGTCATTCCAGTTTTTCCTCCAGCCTTTACTCCTGCTCCTGACTCAACATAGCTAGTAACAGTTGTTGTTCCCATCATTGCACCAGCAACAGTACCAACACTATCTGATAACATAGCTTTATTAATATCTTGCACTTTTCCTTGTTTATCAACTTTACCAGCAACATTTGCAACTGAAGTCAAAGTTCCAGCAGTATCAAAGAAGTCGATAAATAATAATGTAAATATTACAGTAGACATTCCAGCAGTCATCGCAGCCGACAAGTCAAATTCAAAAAGATAAGTCATAGGCGGAGGCGCACTTGCAATACCATTAAATTTTGCTAGACCAGCAGCCCAAGCAATAATGCTAAATACTAAAATACCTATAATAATATTACCTTTAACATTCATTTTTTCTAAAACTATTATTGCTATGAACGTAGCACATCCTAATAAAACTAATGGATCACTTAAATCACCTAATTGAACTAAAGTTACAGGGTTATCAACTACAACTTCCATTATCTGAAGACCTATTATAGCTAAAAATAGACCTATACCTGCTCCAATTCCTAATTTTAAACTTTTTGGAATCGAATTTATTAACCAAGCCCTTATAGGTGTAAGAGAAATAATTAAAAATAATACACCAGCAACTAAAACTGCCCCTAAAGCTTCTTGAGGAGTATATCCCATTCCAGCACAAACACCGAATGCAACAAAAGCATTTATTCCCATGCCAGGCGCAAGTCCGATAGGCCAAGTTTTTCCGTAAAAAGCCATAATAAAACATGCAAGAGCAGTTGCTAAAATTGTTGCTGTATACACAGCGCCAAAATCAAAAAAGCCTTTTTCTGGTCCTGCAAATTCTCCTGATAATATAAATGGGTTTAAAAACATTATGTATGCCATAGTTAAGAACGTTGTTGTTCCTGCTATAACTTCTGTTTTAAAGTTTGTTTTATGTTTTTTATAATTAAAATAATTTTCAAGCATATATCCTCCTAATTAATGATAAATATGTGATTCTATTTGTAAATACTCTTTAAAACTAAACTTTATACACACAATTCAACCCATAAGTTTATATTTATGCCTTATTTTAGTTGTTATTATTAATTTATGAAAAAAATCAAGACTATATTTGTTATTTTCATTTTCTTTTTTTTAGTTTCAGGATGTCAAACTATTAAACAAAAAACGGATGAAATTGCCAAAAAGGAAAATGAAAAATTAAGTAAGTATATCGGGAAATCTGTCAATGATTTAAAAACAGACCTAGGTTTACCAGATGAAGATTTTAAAAATGAAAAAGGTAACCTAGAATTAGTTTATAATTCAAAAAAATATCTTATTCCTTGTGAAAGAAGATTTGAAATAAATTCAAACTCAATTGTAATTGGATTTGTATCTAATGGATGTTTTTAAATTTACTTGCGAAGAATTAGTCTTCGCAAGTAAGGGAAAACTTATTTTATTTCTATAAGTTTTTTTTTTTTATGTTCTGGAATTATTCTTTCACAAGATATTGTTAAAAGACCATCTTTAAGTTCGGCGGCATTAACCTTTACATCATCAGCAATTGAAAATGATCTTGCAAAATGTCTTTGGGATATTCCTTTATGAATAATTTCTCCATTAACATGATTATCTTCTGGTTTATTAATCTGTTTGGTTCTTACAGTTAATAAATTATCTTCAAATTCAACTTCAACATCATTTTTATTGAAACCAGCCAATGCTACCTCAATAGCATAGTTATCATTACCGGTCTTTCTTATGTTGTAAGGTGGATAATTTGACTGCATGGTCAAATTTCCGTTACCAAGCATATTTTCAAACTGATCAAACATGTCGTCAAATCCAATAGAAAAAGGTCTTAGCGAGTTAAATATAGAAAGATCTTTACTTGTCATAGTTTACTCCTTTGTTAAGCAAGTTAATTTATATAAGCCCCATAAGGCGACTTACTGTATTTAGATAAGAACAAAATATTTAATTTCAAGATTAAAAATATTAAATTTTTTTAGATATTTTTAAGGCAAATGCATAGTCAATTGCAATTTCTTCTATTGCACCGTCCCTGCCAGATTTCCCTCCGTGACCAGCATTCATTTCAGTTTTTAAAAGAAGCAAGTTGTTGTCTGTTTTGTAATCTCTAAGTTTAGCTGTAAATTTTGCAGGCTCATCAAACAAGACTCTATTATCACTTAAGCTAGTTGTGATTAAAATGTGAGGGTAATCAACTTTTCTAATATTATTATATGGAGCATAGGAATATATATAATCAAAATGCTCTTTATTTTCTTTAGCATTTCCAAATTCATCAAATTCTCCAATAGTTAAAGGTAAAGAATGGTCTAGATTAGTTGTTAGAGAATCTACAAATGGTACAGCCATAATTATTCCTAAAAATATTTCTGGTGATTGATTTACCACTGCTCCCATTAACAAACCTCCAGCAGAGCCACCCATACCAATTATTTTTCCTTTTGAAGTATAATTTTTTTCAATTAAATATTTCGCAGCGAAAATGTAGTCTTCAAATGTATTTTTTTTGTTAGTCAATTTTCCTTCTTTCCACCACTTCATTCCCTTTTCCATGCCGCCTCTTACGTGAGCCGTTGCCCATATAATATCTCTATTAATCAAACTTAATCTTGTAGATGAAAAATTTGGAGACATTGAGCTTCCATAAGATCCGTAACCATATAGTAACAAATTTGCTGAACCATCGACTTTAGTGTTTTTATGTCTAGTGATAGTCAAAGGTACAAGTCTTCCGTCATGAGATTTAAACTCGACTCTTTCAACAATGTAGTCATTCTTATTATGACCAGACGGAATAACTTGCTCTTTAACAAGTTCTCTTGATTTATTAGATAAATTATATTTATAAACTCTTGAAGGTGTTTTGGGCGATGAATAACCTAAATAGATTTCATCTGTATTCCTATCTTTTTGAGTCAAAGTTGCACCCGGTACATAAATTCTTTCATCAGAAAAGATTAATTCTTCCTCTACGTTTGTGGATATATTTTTAACAAATAATTTATCTAGTGCATTTGAAGTTTCACCTCGAATAATCCAATTTTTAAGAAATGTAAGCCCACCGATTAGGACCTCATTCTTGGCTGGTATAAAAGCTTTCCAATCTTGATTTTCTAAACTTTCAGAAACATCAATTTTAAAGTCTTCAGCATTCTTATTTGTATGATTATAAAATTTTCCATCCCATGAACTTACAGAATACAAAACACCTTTTTCTCTTTTTATTATTAATTTCGGCTGAGGCCTTTCTTCGTTTGAATTAAAATAATATTGCTCTGAAGTATTGTGGTCAGAAGTATTTATAAAATAATATCTTTCATCTGAGCTTATTCCGATATTAACTGTAAAAGCTTCACTTTTTTCCTCAAAGATCAATTCATCATCATCATCAAAATTTCCAATTTGATGTCTATATATTTTTCTTGCTCTATGATTCTTATCAAGCTTTGAATAAAAAATATATTTATCATCTAGACTAAATGTAATTCCTCCTGAGGTTTCATTAATTTCTTTTGAAATAATTTTGTTATTTTTTATATCCTTAATATAAATTGTATAATATTCAGAACCTTGAAACTGATAGCGCTCAATTAGATTGGGCGACTATAATTGAAGTAGGCGCAATTTTATTGGATGAAAATTTTAAAGAATTAGAGCGTTTTTCAGCAAGATGTAGAATACCTCAAGATAGAGTTCCATCAGCTACGGCATTATGCATTAACAGATCTAATGTTGATTTAATTACTAAGGGAAATTTGAGTCACTACCAAATGATAGATCAAATAGAAAAAAAATTTCGTAAGTGGGCTCCAGCTACATTTTTAGGGTTCAATAATTGTTTATTTGATGACGAAGTTACTAGGCGAGAGTTTTTTAAATCATTAAGGAAACCATATCTTATGAATACAGAAGGTAACTCAAGACATGATGCTCTCACAATGATTAAAGCTGCATTTGCAATTGATGAAAATGTTTTGAAATTTGAGCTTAATCCAAAAGGAAATAAATCTATGAAATTAGAATCACTTACAAGATTAAATGGATTTGATTCTAAAGATAGTCATTCAGCATTAGTGGACGCAGTGAACACAGTAAATATTTTAGGATTATTAAAAGACAAACAACCTGATTTGTGGCATGAATATTTAAAAACAAAAAGTAAAGTTGTTGTTGAGAATATGATTCAACAAGAAAAAATGTTTACTATAAATGAAAACTTTTTTGGTAAAAATTATTTATTTTTAGTTTCACCCTTACATCCAAAGACATGTTTCCATGAAGTGTACAAGTGGGGATTAGTAGTTAATCTATCTGCAAATATTGAAGAGCTTCAAAAACTTAGTTATGAGGATCTTAAAAAAGAAATGAAAAAATCTCCTCGTTTTTATAAATCTATCAAAGCTAATAAATCTCCTATTATCTTGGATAAAAGTTATGGTTTGAATGTAGACCCATATAAAAAAATTGGTGAAAATCTACTTAATAAAAGAGCTGAACTTATGAAAAAAAATGAAAAATTTTCAAAGGATATTTCAAATATTTTAAGAGAAGCAGCTGAAGAAAAAATGGAAACATCATCACAAGTTGATTTAGAACCAGAGGAGTCAATTTATACAGGAGGTTTTACGTCTACTAAAGATCAAGCTTTATTTTCTAAATTTCACTTAGGAGGCTGGAAAGAGAAATTTGCCTTACTGGATAAATTTGAAGACGAAAGATTAATTACATTTGGCCACGGTCTAATATTCAATGAAGCACCTGAAATTTTACCAAAAGAAATCCATAAAAAGATAAAACGTCGTATTGCTTCAAGAATATTAAGTACCAATAAGGAAAAATGGTGGACAGTTTCCGCTTTTTATTCAGAGTGTGACGAGATTAGAGAAAATGAAGACAAGATGTTTTCATTTAAAAATACTGATGAAAAGCTCAAATTTCTTGATGGAATTAATGAATATGTGATGAATCTAGAGCAAAAGTATTCTGATGCATAATTTAATAAATTAAAAAAAACATACTTTTGCCCATTGAATAATCAATTGAATCAATTATATCAGTTATATGTTAATTGATTTTAAAGACGAAGATTTCGATAATAAAATTAAAAATGAAGAGGTTTCTGTAATCCAATTTAGTGCCGCTTGGTGTGGACCTTGTAAGGCTCTAAAACCTGTAATGGATAAACTAGCTGAAGAATATAAACAAAAAGCTGGCTTTTATTATGCAGACATTGAAGAGGGTGGAATAAATACTGGAAGTGCTGCAGGAATTAGGGGTGTGCCGACAGTTATAATTTATAAAAAAGGTGTGGAAGTAGATAGAAAAGTTGGCGGTGTTCCCGAAGGTCATATGAAAGAATTCCTAGAAAGGAATATCTAATTAGCGTTTAATACTTCTCCAGCCAAATAAAGAGATCCTGTAATTAATATTATGTCATCTTTTTTAACTGGAACTGATCTAATAGCTTCTTCTATACTTTTTTTATAATTAATGTTTTTAGAATGATTTAATTTATCTTTAAGCTCTTTACCTTTAATTGAGTTTGGCTGATTTGGTATATCGATAGTGGTTAAGCTTGAGATATCTTTAAAATAACTCATATATTCATTATGGTCTTTGTTTGCCATCATTCCTAAAATGATGTGTTTATTGCAATTTAAACTTTCCAAATATTCATTTAAAACCTTTGCTCCTAAGGGATTGTGTGAGCCATCAACAAAAAGTTGATGATTTTTTACAAGCTCTTTAAGTTTGCCAGATTTTATTTCTTGTAATCTTGCAATACTATTTATTTTTGTAATGCCTTCTTGAATATGTTCAGTTTTTATACTCAAATCTTTTAATGCTCTAAGAGTCGCAATAGCAGTAGATATATTTTCTAATTGATATTGACCCCTAACGTTTGGTATAGGTAATTTCATTCCACCTAATTGATCTTTATAATAAAAGAAATCATTTTCTTTCATTGCAAAACTGTAATCTTCATTATGAAATGATTTATTTGAATTATTGTTCGAAATAGTTTTTTTAATACATTCTGTAATTTCTTTAGAATCTTGTTTTGCGACAATGATATTAGAATTTAAAAGAGTTGAAGTTTTTTCATAAATGATTTTTTCAACAGTTCTTTCATTCTCAGGTAGCCAGTCTAAATGATCAAGGCCAATAGAAGTAACAATATTTGCTAGATTTGTTTTAAGAATATTAGTGGCGTCAAATCTATGGAATAAGCCAGTTTCTATAAGATTAATATTGTCTGGATATTGAGAAGCTTTCAAAAAATAAGCTGCAGTTAGTATTTCAAAAAAAGTAATAGGCTCATTGTTGTTTGCATTCTCAATTTCTTCAAATAAACTTTCTAATTCATCACTATCAAGTTCATGGTTATTAAAAATAAACCTTTCATTGATATTTTTAATATGAGGACTAGTATAAATGTTACATTTAATGTTTGCTTCTTTTAAAATAGCAAACATTGCTTGAATTGTTGAATATTTTCCATTTGTACCAACAATAGAAATTGCTTTAATTTTATCTTGTGGATTCCCCAATCTTTTACAAAGTTTTTTAATACGATCCAGACTTAGATCTATTTCTTTAGGATGCAGCTTTTGTAAGCGTTTGACTGTCTTCTGAAGTTTCATCTTGGTCAGAACTTATAACAGAATTTCTTTTTAAAAATATTGATAATAAAGTTCCTATTTTAGAGGTGAGATCTTTACGTTCAACTATTAAATCAACAAAACCTGTTTTTTCAACATATTCACTTTTTTGAAAACCTTCTGGTAATTCCTCTTTTACAGTTCCCTGAATAACTCTTGCACCTGCAAAAGCTATTAATGCACCAGGTTCAGCAATATGAATATCGCCTAACATCGCATATGAAGCAGTAATACCTCCTGCTGTTGGGTCAGTTATACACACCAAATAAGGTAATCTATTTTTCTTTAGTTCATTGATTGCAAGGGTTGTTCTTGTCATTTGAGATAATGAAATTAAACTTTCCATCATTCTCATTCCTCCACCAGCGCTAATACATAAAAAAGGAGTTTGATTTTCTATAGCATACTGAATTCCAAATAAAAAAGCCTCTCCTTCAGCTGCAGCCATTGAACCGCCCAGGAAGTCAAAGTCTGAAGCAACGGCTGTAATTTTAATATTGTTGATTGTTCCACAGACAACCATCATTCCACACTTCATGCCTGTTTTTTTACGAGCACTTTTTAATCTATCTTTATAAGATTTAGAGTCTGTCCAATTTAATGGATCGTCCTTTGGAATAGGAGTTTTAAATATTTCGTAGTTGTTTTTACCAAACAAAATATCAAATCTCTGAATAGGTTTAATTCTATGATGTTTGTTACAATCTGGACAAACCCAAAGGTTTTGTTCTAAATCTTTTTTTAAAATAGGTCCCTTACAACAACTTGTCCAATTACTTTTTGCAATATCTTCTTTTGAAGCTCTTTCATGAAAAGCAGTTTTAATTTTTTCACCTGCTTTTATTATTTTAGTAATCCAGTTCATTTAATTTTATTTTTTAATCTCCTAACGATATTAGTAACATTTGTGACAGGATTTTGTCTCTTTTTAATGGAGTTTGAAATTTCCTTACAAATTGCACTACCAACCACTAATCCGTCTGCTTTTTTAAGAGATTTTATTGTTTTTTCAGTAATCCCAAACCCTATAACAACATTTTTAGATTTATTTTGATTCTTAATTTTACTGTATTTTTCAAGTATCTTTTTAGGAGAAACTTTTAATTTCCCTCCAGTAGTTGAAAGCATACTAATATAATAAATCATATCATGAGAGTCTTTGATAATTTTTTTCAATCTTATAGCCGATGTTGTGGGAGAGACTAGTTGAATAAAGTTAATTCCCTTTGTTTTACATTTAGCAGCAAATTTTTTATTTTCAGGGTATGGAAGATCCACAACAATTAAACCGTCAACTTTTGCATTTTTACATTTTTCCAAAAATTTATTCTCATTATATTGAAAGATCATATTGTAATAACCCATCAAAATAATTGGTTTAGATTTTTTTGATTTTTTAAAGCCTTTTGCAATTGAAAAAACGTCATTGATTTTAATACCATTTTTAATTGCCCGATAAGCACTAGTTTGAATTTGACCTCCATCAGCAATTGGAGTGTTGTGAGGAAAACCTAGTTCACAAATATCTGCGTAGTTAGAAATTGATTTAAGTATTTCTAGTGACTTCTTTTTATTATTATCTCCAGCAACTGTGTACGTCAGTAATGCAGGTCTATTTTCAATTTTTACTTTTTTAAATGCTTGATTTATTAAAGAAGCCATTATTTTTTACCTAATCTTTCTCTCAAAATATCCCTATCTTTTTTGGCATCACCACATGAATTGACGATGATTAAGGTATCCTTACTTAGTTTAGGTGCAATTTTAATAGCCTCTGCAAACGCATGACTTGGCTCTAAACTTGGATTTATATTTTCATATTTTGTAACCATTACATGAGCATTAAGAGCTTCTTCGTCTGTAGCATAAGTGTATCTTGCTCTTCTAGTATCTTTTAAAAAACAATGAATAGGGCTAACCCCAGGATAATCTAGTCCTGCACTAATAGACTCAGTCTCATTTATTTGTCCTTCATTATTTTGACAAAGGTAAGAGGCTGCTCCATGTAAAATTCCAATTTTAGCATTTCTACTTAATGGTGCTGCATGAAGTTTTGATTTTTTTGGTCCACCAGCCTCAACACCGATTAACTCAATTTGTTTTTTATCATAATCAATAAATTCGCTCCAAAAACCATAGGCAGAACTTCCACCGCCCACACAGTTAATTAGTTTTAATTTATTAGGAATTTTTTTAAACTCTGATTTTAATTGTTTTTTTAATTCTCTAGAGATTTGTGCTGTACTCCAACCACAGATTTTAACAAATATATTTGGACCAACTGTACTTCCAACACACATGTGTGTGTTGTCACAATTAGATACCCAATATCTCATACACTCACTGACAGCATCAACTAATGTTTGGCTACCTGAATAAACAGGAACTATTTCAGCCCCATTTTTTCTGATTGCATCACAGTTAGGTTTTTGTCTTTTTATATCCTTTGCTCCCATGAATATTTTACATTTAAGACCAAATTTTTTAGCAGCCATACTTAGCATTTTTCCTGCATAACCAGCACCTGTATCACCAATGATATATTTCTTA
>CACGET010000008.1 GCA_902572155.1 uncultured Pelagibacteraceae bacterium
GTCTACTCCGATTAGCTTTTGCAATAGTTCAGATGAGGTTTCAATAGCTATTTTGCTAATCTTATCTGGTGCAGTACTACGTAAAACATTTATTTCTATTTCTGCTTTACTAATTTCATCATCAATTTGTTTATCTAAAACTTCTTTTTTTTTATTTATATCTTTTAATGCCTTTTCTCGTGCTTGACTAAAAATAGTTTTTGCCTCAAGTTTACTTCTTAAAATAATTTCCTCATATTCTCTCAGTTTCGTTTCACTGTCTTCTCTCTGTCGATCTGCAGCCTCAATATTTTCTATTATTTTTGATTTCCTTTTTTCTAAGTTATCACTAATCTTTGGAAGTATTAATTTAGATAATATTATATATAAAGTTCCAAAAGTAAGCGTTAACCAAAAAATTTGTGAAATCCAAAATTCTGGATTCAATTGAGGCATTCCTCCACTTTCAGCTGCAAAAGCTTCCATAAAAGGGAGGAAGCTTAAAAATATTGACTGAAAATATATTTTTTTAATCATTAAATTTAAAATGCAAAAAGAATAATTAAGGCAACTACCAATCCAAATAATCCCGTCGCTTCTGCAAGAGCAAAACCTAAAAGCAAATTAGGAAACTGTTTTTGAGCAGCAGAAGGATTTCGCATCGCTCCTGATAAATAGTTTCCAAAAATTATTCCAATACCCACACCAGCACCAGCTAAAGCTATTGCTGCTAAACCTGCTCCGATCATTTTCGCTGCTTCTAATTCCATTATATCCCCCTATGTTTGTTAATGGTGTAAATTTAATGCATCATTTAAATAGATGCAGGTTAAGATTGCAAAAACATATGCCTGAAGAAAAGCAACTAAGATCTCCAAACCAGTTAAAGCAACCGAAAAACTTAGTGGAAGCCATCCACCAACTATTCCAAGACTTATTACAAAGCCTCCAAAAACTTTCATCATAGTATGACCTGCCATCATATTAGCAAATAATCTTACTGATAAACTAATGGGTCGACTTAAATAAGAAATAATTTCTATAACAACAATCAGTGGAAGTAGAACCGCAGGTACTCCACTAGGAACAAATAATTTTAAATACCCAAAACCATGTTTAATGAATCCAATTATGGTTACACCAATAAAAATAAAAGCAGCTAAGACAAATGTAACAATTATATGACTAGTTACTGTAAATGTGTAAGGTATCATCCCAAACATGTTGCAAAAAAGCACAAACATAAAAAGAGAAAATATAAATGAAAAATAAGGTTTAGCTTTTAGTCCAGCGGTATCACTTATCATTTTTGATACAAATGTATAACTTAGTTCTGCTAAGAGCTGAATTTTATTAGGTATCATTGTATTTTTCTTTGATCCAATATTGAAAATTAATAAAATTGCAACAGTACTGATAATCATAAACAAACTTGAATTAGTAAATGATATATCAAGTGTTCCTATTTTTATCTCTGGTCCAATTCTATAAACATCGAATTGGCTCATTGGATTTGCTGCCATAATTTTATCTATTTTTGCATATTTTTTGCAGATCTAATTACATTGGTTATTCCAGCAACAACACCTACAAAAAAAAATATTAATATAAACCAGGGTTTAGTACCAAAGGTCTTATCAAAAATAAACCCAATAATTGTCCCTATAGCAACTGCAGCGATTAATTCAGTGCTTAATTTGAAGGCAGATCCAATAGGAGAGGCTTTACCATTTTTATTGTATAAATTTTTATCTGAAAGCTTCTTTTTTGCAATCTCTAAGCGAGTTTTGAATTGATTTTTTGGCATATGCTTATTTTAAGCAACCATACTCTCGGCCTTTTGTAAATCAACAGCTACTAGCTGGCTAATTCCCTTTTCTGGCATTGTAACCCCATAAAGTCTATTCATTTTAGACATCGTTAACGCATGATGAGTTACAATGACAAATTTTGTATTTGTAATCTTAATAAGTTCCTCGAGTAAACTACAAAATCTTGTTACATTTGCATCATCTAAAGGTGCATCAACTTCGTCCAACACACAAATTGGAGATGGATTAGTTAAAAAAACTGCAAAAATTAAAGATAGAGCAGTTAAAGCTTGTTCGCCACCAGATAACAAAGTTATAGATTGTAGTCTTTTACCAGGAGGACTTACTAACATCTCAAGACCAGCTTCTAAAGGATCATCAGAGTCAACTAATTCCAATTTTGCATTTCCTCCATTAAATAACTTTGTATAAACTTCATTAAACTTTCTATTAACTTTTTCAAATGCCTCAATCAATCTTTCTCGTCCTTTTTGATTAAGTTCATTAATGCTTTCCTTTAATTTGATAATTGCAGTTACTAAATCAGAACGATCTTGTTCCATTTTTTTAATTTCTTCTTCGTACTTGCTTGTTTCTTCATCTGCTTTTAAATTTACAGATCCCAACCTTTCTCTCTCTTGTTTTTTTTTATCTAAATCATCTTCTTGGTCTACAGAATTAGGCAAATCTTCGACACCATTTAAATTAGAGTTTTCTAAAATATTATCTTCATTCAAATTTAGTTCAGAATTTATTCTATCTAATAAATCACTTTTTCTTTGTTGTAATCCATCAATGGTAGCACTTGAGCTAGCTTTTCGTTCTCTAATTTGTATAGATTGTTCTTGAATTTCATTTAATTGTGATCTTAGAGTTTCTACTTGTTTATCAGTTTCCTCAATAATGGAGTCATTATCAATTTTTTCTTTATCTGATATTCTTAAGTTTTCTGAAATTTGACCTTTTCTTTCTGCTTGGATCTTAGGTTTATTATCTAGTTCTTTTAATTGCTCCATTAATTTGCTTTTTCTATCAGTTAATTCACTTACCATTTTTTCTGAATTAGATAATAAATTCTTCCAACTTTCAACCTCAGTTTCAATTGTTTTGATTCTTTCATTTCTTTTAATAGACTCATTTTTAATAGATTGATTTTTGCTATAAGCATCAGCATAATTTTCTTGAAGTTGTTTTATATTCTGTGATTTTTCATTTACACTTAATAATTCATTTCTAGTTTTTTCATTTTTTAAATCATCTAAAAAATTATCTAATTCCATATTACATCTGTCAAGAAGAGTAGCTGCTTGATTAATTTCATTATTATCAATTAATTCTTTAACCCTGTTTAAAGTATTTTTTACATTTTTAATTGGACCAATGCTGATATTTATTGTTCCATCAGCGATATTATTAACCACCTCATCCACTGCTTCCTGCTCTTTTTTAAGTTCTTTTTTTGCACTTTCCAATTCCTGATTTGATAGTTTTTCAGTTTCAAAGTACTTTGAGTCTATTTCTATTAGGTCAGATTTTTCCTCTTTAATTCTTTTTTCGTTAGAATTAGCATCAATTATAATTCCTCTCTCTCGTGATATGTCTTCATCTAAAGTTTGAAGAGATTTTTTAATAGTCTCAATTTCTTCCTGTGTTCGTGAGTTTTCTTCATCTAAACTTTGAAGTTCAAGATTAAGTCTTTGTATTTTAGATAAATTTTCAATATTTTTTTCTCGAAGTGGAGAAACCTTTTCAGTTGCTATTTTAATTAAATTTTCAAGTTCCATTAATTTACTATTATAACTCTGAACTTCTCCCTCAGCCTCATTATTAATTTCATTTTCAATTCTAATTTCTTTATCAATCTCCAATAATTTTAAATAATAAAGGCCTGCCTCTATCTTTTTAATCTCTTCAGTAATTAATTTATATTTTGATGCTTCTTCAGCTTGTTTTTGTAGATTGGCTAATTGCTTTTCTTGTTGTCTTCTAAGCTCATCTGCTCTTTTTAGATTATTTTCTGCAGCTCCTAATCTTAATTCAGCTTCATGTCTTCTAACATGTAAACCAGAAATTCCAGCCGCTTCTTCTAAAATAGCTCTTCGATCTGCTGGTTTAGCAGTAACCAATGCACCTATACGTCCTTGACTTATCATAGAAGGTGAATGAGCACCAGTTGACAAATCTGCAAAAAACATTTGGGCGTCTCTTGCTCTAACTTCTTTGTTATTGATGTAAAATTTTGATCCTTTATCTTTTTCTATTTTTCTTCTTATACTAATTTGATCAAGTTCACGATACTGAACTGGCCCTTCATTATTTTTATTTATAACATCAATAGAGACCTCTGCTATATTTTTAGAAGCTTTATTAGAGGTACCTGAAAATATCACATCTTCCATTCCAGATCCCCTCATACTTTTGGCTGATGTTTCGCCCATAACCCATCTTAATGACTCTACAATGTTAGATTTTCCACATCCATTAGGACCTACAATTCCAGTTAAACCCTCTTCAATTAAGAAATTTGTTTTATCTGCAAATGATTTAAATCCATTAAGTTGGATTTTTTTAAACTTCATGGATTTACTTATATCAGCTTTTCAAGAGCTTTTTTCAAATTTTTATAATTTAGAGATTTATCGAACTTTTCGTTATTAATTATTATCGTAGGAGTAGAATTTACTTTGAATTTTTTGACTCCTTCGATTCGATCATTTAATACAAAATCTTCAAGCTTTTTATTATTAATACATTTATTAAAATCAACAGCAATTCCTTCGTCAGCTAAAAATATTTTCAGGTGGTTGTTAGCTTCCTCGGCAGTGCTTCCTTTTACCCATTTTTGCTGATTTAAATATAAACTATCTAAAATATTTGAATTTCCATCATTTTTACACTGAGATATTTTAGAAGCATTAAATGCTGCTATATCTAAAGGAAAGTGTCTAAATTCAATTTTAGCTAATCCTGAATCAATATATTCATTTTTTAGTTGCGGATATACATCTATATGGAAATTTGCACAGTGGCTGCAAGTTAAAGACTCAAAAGCAATTATAGTTATTTTTGCATCTTTATTTCCTACAACAATTCTTTTTATCTCCTCAGCTCTGATAGTTGAGACAGTTATAAAAAATATTGTTATAAATATAAATACTTTTTTCATCTTCTTTTAAAGACCTTAGTTAGCTCAATAAGTGATTGTTTGATCTTATCATTTTTAATATTTTTTATTTTATCCTGATATTTATTAATTACGACATTTTTTTGATGATTGTCATTTTTCACATATATTTTTTGCCCATTATCAAAGCTAATAAACTTTAATTTTTCTACTACTGTATAACCAAAAAAACTATTCATGTTATCTAAAATTTTTTTTTTAGAATATTCTAAATCTACTTCATGACCTCTCTTAACCATTATCACGAGAGTACTTACTCCAAATCTATTGGAATTTTTAAATATTTTTGGGTAACAAACTTTAAATAGGACTTCACCAACAATATATCTCCAATTATTGAGCGTTTCAGAATAAATATGACCTTTTTTATTGATGATTTTTTTTACTTTTTTAGGCAAAGTGTCTTTAAAAGATCTTAAGCCTTGAACGGTAATATTTCTGTGCTTAGTATTATTTTTAAATTGCATATGAAAGAACAAATAATAGCAAATAAAATTCTTAATTGGTATGACATTAATAAGCGAGTTTTACCTTGGAGAAAAAATGTTTCTCGCAAAAAAAAGCACTATTACACATTAGTTAGCGAGTTTATGCTGCAACAAACCCAAGTTACAACAGTTATCCCTTACTTTAATAAATTTATAAAAAATATTCCAGACTTTGAGAGTTTAGCAAATTTTGATGATCATAAACTGATTAAACTTTGGGAGGGCCTTGGTTATTATTCCAGAGTTAGAAATTTAAAAAAAACTGCACAATTAGTTATTAAAAAATTTAACAAAAAACTCCCAAGAAACTTTTTAGAATTGAAATCTCTTCCTGGCATTGGTGATTACACTGCAAGTGCAATATTATCAATAGCTTTTAATAAACCTGTTATACCTTTAGATGGGAATATTGAGCGAGTTCTTAAGAGATACTTATATTTAAAAAAAAAAAATGAAATTAAAAAAGAAAACTTAATTAAAAGAAAAAAAATATTTGGGTATTCAAATAGGGCAAGTGACTATACTCAAGCTTTAATGGAGCTAGGAGCCTTAATATGTAAACCAAAAAAACCTTATTGTGAGCAATGTCCAATTTCAAATAAATGTATTGCTTTTAAAAAAAAAGATTTTTTGCTTGTTAAAATAAAAAAAAAAAATAATGAGAGATTTTTTTTACTTAAAGTTTACAAAGATAAAAGTAAATATCTATTGATTAAAAATAAAAAATTTAATTTTTTAAAAAATTTTAGTATTTTTCCGATGCAAGAATTATTAAAGCCTATAAAGTCAAGTCAGGTACTTAATTTTAAGATGTCAAATATGAATATGAGGATAAAAATTGAGCGTAAGAATCACAGAGCTTCATTGCCAGCATCTCACTGGATCGATCCCAAGAATTTGACAAATTATACATTGCCAACTTTTACAAAAAAAATTGTTAGATACTTAGAAAGTAGTAAATGAAAAAAATTGGAATTATAGGAGCAGGGATTTCAGGTTTATTTGTTGCTAATTTATTTAAAGAAAATTCCAATTATCAATTTACAATATTTGAAAAAAAACCCTCAATAGAACTGGAGGAGGGGTATGGGATTCAACTTTCAACAAATAGTATTAAGCTTCTAAACAAAATTGGATTTAATGGAATAGAAAAGAGAGAAAAATTTAATCCTGAAAAAATTGATTTTTATGAGATTAAAAATCAAAAAAAAATATCTGATTTGAATATCTCTGAATACAATTCTAAAGATTGTAAATATACTACAATGAAAAGATCTATATTAGTTGAATTTTTAAAAAATAGATTGGATGAACAGGTTATAAAATTTGAACATAGTATTGAGAAAATTGAAAAAAAAAATGATCAAATAAATTTAACTTTTAATAACAACCAAAATTTTATTTGTGATTATGTAATTATTTCTGATGGTATTTTTTCTAAAGGAAAATCCATAATTTCTAATAATCGAATTCAACCAACTTATAATAATTGTATTGCAATTAGAGGTAAAATCCCACGGGCTAACTTAAATAATTTAAATGAAATGAATATTTCTTTATTTGTGGGTCCTGATTTTCATTATGTTATTTACCCAATTGATAACAGTAATGGAGAATTCAATTTTATTGGTGTTTTAAAGCATCAATTAACTGCAAATAAGCTGAAAAACCGGGGCCTTTTTGAGGAAAAAGCTTTTATCGAGGAAATTAAAAACAAACTACAAAATAAAATTTCTTCTTCATTTTTAGGTAAACTAAATAATATCAAGTGCTTTCCAGTTTTTGTTAATAAAGATTTTCATAAATCAGATAAAAATATTTATCTTGTTGGAGATGCCTTTTTTGCATTTCCACCTTCATTTGCACAAGGAGCCTCGCAATCTATTGAGGGTGCATCAGAGTTATTTGAAAGTATCATAAATAATAAAACTGATTATTATAGTAATAGAGTTTCAAGAGTAAAAATGATTAATAATAGATCAAATCTAAATCAATTTGCTTTTCATGTATCAAATCCAGTTATAGTTTTTTTTAGAAATATGGGATTAAAAATATTAACAAAGAACAAAAAATTCTTAGAAAGTTATTTAGGAAAAATTTACAATAATTAATTTTTTGAAATTAATCTTTGTCTCAGGTAGTCTATTGGATACACTCTGCCATTAATATCACAATGCCAATATGTCCATCCATTGCAACTTTCAGCACCTAAAATAGTAGCTGCAACCTTATGAATAGAACCTTCAGATTGGTTATGCTTAATACTTCCATCAGCTAAAATTTTTGCAGTAATTTTTTTCTTATTGTCAAAAATGTTGGTGCCTGGCTTAATTATTCCAAGCTCAACTAATGATCCAAACGGTATTCTAGGTTTTAATCTATTGTTTTTTAGAGTATCCAATAAATCGTCCTCTATAGGTTTTGTATTTTTAATTCTTTTTTCTGCAGCTTTGAAATAATTTTTTTCTTTTTCTATACCAAAATAATTTCTACCAAGTTTTTTTGCAACTGTTGCTGTGGTTCCTGAACCTAAAAAAGGATCTAAAATCAAATCATCTTTATTGGTAGATGCTAATAAAACTCTATGGAGTAAAGCTTCTGGTTTTTGAGTTGAATGGACTTTTTTGCCGTTTTTCTTCAATCTTTCTGCACCACTACAAATTGGAAGATCCCAGTTTGACCTCATTTGCAAATCATCATTCAAACATTTTAGTGATTGATAATTAAATGTATATTTTGATTTTTCACTTTTGGATGCCCAAATTAAAGTTTCATGTGCGTTAGTAAATCGTGTTCCTCTAAAATTCGGCATTGGATTATTTTTATTCCAAATAACATCGTTCAAAATCCAAAATCCTATATTTTGAATTGCAGTTCCTACCCTAAAAATATTGTGATAACTCCCAATGACCCAAATTGCTCCATCTTTTTTTAAAATTCTTTTACACTCAGATAACCATTCATATGTGAAATCATCGTATTTTTTAAAATTTTCAAATTGATCCCATTTGTCATTTACAGCATCTACTTTAGATCTGTCTGGTCTGACTAATTCACTTTTTAATTGAAGATTATAAGGAGGGTCTGCAAAAATCAAGTCAAAGGTTTCACGTGGAATTTTTTTTAATTCTTTGAGGCTGTCTCCATTAATAATTTTATTTTTGAAATTTGTTTTCATTTTTAAAAGAATAATTAGACTCCAAATGGATTCCACGGTCAACCTGAGATTGAAATATTTAGACTCGATTTGTGTGGTTTAAATTAAAGATAACTAGATATTGTGTTTCGAAAGTTTTGATATGGGTGAGAATGTTTTTCTATGATGTTTGGTAACACCAATTTTTTTTATTGCCTTTAAATGCTGCTTAGTTCCATAACCAAAATTTTGATCCCAATTATATCCTTTGTTTTTTTTTGCTAATGTTCTTATTAAATTATCTCTAGTTACTTTAGCGATAATGGACGCCGCTGAAACGGAGGGTATTTTTTGGTCAGCTTTTATGATTGCTTTTAAGTTGTAATTTTTTAAATCTGGTATTTGATTTCCATCAATTAAAACTTGTGAAGGTTTTTTTTTGAGTTTTTTTATTGCTCTTTTCATAGCAAGCAAACTTGCTTGGAGAATATTAATTTTATCTATTTCTTTGACAGAAGCTTTGCCTGTCGCCCAAATAGAATTTCTTTTTATATAGTTATATAAAATCTTTCTTTTTTCTTTAGTTAATACTTTAGAGTCCTTAAGTATTTTTGAATTTACTGATTTATTCAAAATAACAGCTGCCGCATAAACTGGTCCAATTAAACTGCCTCTACCAACTTCATCTACACCAGCTGTAATCCTCATTAAATTTTTAAATTTAGGTCTATTATTTTTTGTCTTATTTTTTTTAAATCTTCCCACGAATATTTTTTATTTTCTGGAAATCTGATTAAATATGAAGGATTGAAAGTAATCATTAAAGGATAGGTTCGACCATTTAGTATGACCTCTTTCCATTCCCCTCTTTCACTCGAAATTTTACCACTTATTCCTGAAACAGCCTCCATAGCAGAACTACCCATTAAAATAACAATCTTTGGATCAATTATCGATATGTGTTGTTTTAAAAATACCGAATATTTTTTTATTTCTTGAGATGTTGGTTTTCGATCTTCAGGAGGTCTAAAATTTACTGCATATGTACAGTAAATTTTTTGTCTTGTGATTTTTATTGCTAACAGCATCTTATCCAATAATTCACCAATTTCACCTCTAAATACTGTTTTAAATTTATCTTCTTCAATTCCTGGGGTCTCTCCAATAACCATTATGGGACTATCCATATTACCCTCGCCCAAGATAAGATTTTTAGAATTATTTTTTAAATTACAATTTTCAATTGAATTTAGTCTATTTTTTAATTTCTCTAACAACTTAGTTTTATCTTCATTGTTGTTTTTAACTGCATTAAATCTGTTTATTGGTTTTTTGCTAAAGTCAAATTTTGCTTCTATCGAGTTTATTAATATTTCGTCTAATTTGCCTTTTTGATTTATTGCATTTTTAGTCATAGAATGATTGAATGTTTAACAAATTAATTATATTATTTGTATTCATATCAATAATCTATCAGACACCATCGTATTCTAAAAGTAATAGTTTTAATGAATTAAATGCAAGAGATTTATCGAATTATTTTTCAGGAATTATTGCATTTGAAAATAGAGAAAATTCTAAGGCCTTAAACTTTTTTAATTCTTCTAAGATTTTAACAAATAAACATAATTTGTATCTGAAGAGATATATTTTTTCTTTAGTTTTAGAAAATAAGATTTCTCAAGCTATTAATGTTATCATAAATAGCAACAACAAAAATAATTTAGATTTTTTTGATGCATACTTGCTATTAGCACTTGATAGTTTAAAGAAAAATGATTTTGTAAAAGCCGAGAAATATTTGGCCAAATCAGTCAAGTTTTATGAATTTGATAGATTTAATCCAGTAATCATTGGAATACTAAAAAACTTTATTCACACTTTTAACAAGAAAGAAATTTTATACAACAAAGTTAACTTTGGAAACATTTCTACTATTTCTCAAGCATTTCAAAGATGTTATTTAAAAAAAGATACCACAAGATCATCCTTTTCAAATTTATTGAATAATCCAAATGGAGATTATTCAAGATATAAATTTTTTTATGCAAATTATTTAATTGAAAATAAAAAAATTGATGAAGCTAAAGAAATTTTTAAAGATATTGAATTTATAAATACGACTTTACTACTGTCCCAAGGTAAAAGTTGGATTAATAATGGAGAATTTGAAAATTTTACTAAAATATTTTCATGTAATAATCATAATGATATTGTTGGTGAATTCTTATTTTTAATTTCAAATTTATATTCTACTGAAGATGCTTTAAATAAATCAAATTTTTACGCAAACCTCTCATATTACCTTAATCCAAAATTTAAATTTAATTTAGCCTTAGTTGCAGAAAATTATTATTTTAATAATCAGTATGAAAAAGTAAAAAAAGTCGTACAAAATTTTAATAAAGATAATAAGTTTTACTACTGGTTCAGAACTAAGAAGGAAGCACAAATTCTCATAAAAGACAAAGGTGAAAATTATGGAATAAACTTTATTACATCCAAGTTTAATAAAATTGAAAAACCCAACCCCAAAATACTTTTTGATATGGCTAATTTTTTTAAAAATTTAAAAGAATATGAAAAAGCTGTTAAATATTATTCGCAAATAATTTTATTATTAGATGAAAACTCGGAGCTAAAGTCAGAGGTGCTATACAGAAGAGGAAGCAGTTATGAGAGATTAAAAAATTTCAAAAAATCAGATGAAGATTTAATCAGTGCAATGGTAGCTAAACCTAATGATGCTTATGTTTTAAATTATTTAGCGTATTCTTGGTTAGAACGAGACTATAAAACTGATGAGGCAATGAAGATGCTTAAAAAAGCTTACTCTATTAAAAATGACGATCCATACATAATAGATTCAATTGGTTGGGCTTATTATCTAATTGATGATTATTTAGAAGCCGAAAAATATCTCAAAAGGGCTGTAGAATTAATGCCAGATGACCCCATTGTGAACGATCATTACGGAGATATCTTATGGAAATTAAATAGAAAATTACAAGCAAGATATTTTTGGAATAATGTTTTAGGTTTTGATAACACAGACGATGATACTAAAAAAAAAATTAATATTAAACTAGTTGAAGGATTAAAAAAATTTTAAATGCGCATATATAAACTAAAATCATATGCTAAAATTAATTTATCACTTAATATAATAGGAAAATTAAAAAAATTGCACAAAATAGAGAGTATCGTCTCATTTATAGATCTTTATGATCAAATTTTTATAAAAAAAATAAATAGCTCTAAACACGTAGTTTCATTTTATGGAAAGTTTTCGAAAAATATAAGCAAGATTAATACTGTTTCAAAATTATTAAATATATTAGATAGAAATAAATTATTAAATGAAATTAAATTTCATATTAAGATTAAAAAAAATATACCTCAAAAAGCTGGACTAGGTGGAGGTTCAATGAATTCAGCTAATATTTTAAATTTTTTAGATAAAAAAAATTTCATTAATATTACTCAAAAACAAAAAATTAATATTTCAAATTTAGTAGGCTCAGATGTTATTTTGGGTATTAATTCTAGAAGTAGTATCTTAAATTCTAAAGGTATTATTAAAGAATTTTTAAACTGTCCTAAACTTTATACCTTATTAGTTAAACCAGAATTTGGATGCTCTACTAAAAAAATATATTCTCAAGTTAAAAAATTTACTAAATCAAAATACAACGAGCCCAAGAAATTTATGTTTTCTAAGAAATATCTATATTCTCAAGAAAATGATTTGGAAAAAGTTACATTTTCTAGATATCCAAAACTTAAAAAGATAAAGAAATTTTTACTAGAGTCTAACAATCCATCTTTCGTAAGAATGACTGGTTCGGGCTCAGTAATAGTTGCTTATTATCAATCAAAACAAGATTGTGAGATAGCTAAAGTTAAATTTAAAAGAAAATTCAAAAATTATTGGTGTAATACAGCAAAAACTATATAAATTTTTATTTTTTGTGTTATACGAAATTAATATTGGGGCGTAGCCAAGTGGTAAGGCACTGGTTTTTGGTACCGGCATCCTAGGTTCGAATCCTAGCGCCCCAGCCATTTATGACTAATTTTTTAGATAAAATTTTTTTCAGATCTCAGAATTCTGATCATATTAGTCGTAATCTGAGAAACTTAACTGATCAAACATCTGTAGACAGAATTTTTGAAGCAATAAATAGTTATTCAGATAATAGTGAAGTTAGGTATGTAGGCGGATGTATAAGAAAAGTTATTAAAAATGAAATTGTAGATGATATTGATTTAGCCACAAATTTGAATCCATTTGAAATTTGTGAAGCTTTAAAAAATAAAAAAATTAATTTTTATGAAACTGGTATAAAGCATGGAACATTAACAGCAGTCATAGATGAGAAAAAATATGAAATAACATCTTTAAGAAAAGATATAAAAACCGATGGTAGACATGCAGAAGTAGAATTTTCTAGAAATTGGAAAGAAGACGCTTCAAGAAGAGATTTTTCAATTAACTCAATTTATTCAGATATAGAAGGCAATTTGTTTGATCCTAACAATGGTAAGAAAGATTTAGAAGAAGGTAAAATTAATTTTATAGGAGATGCGGAGGTTAGAATAAAAGAAGATTTTCTAAGAATACTTAGATATATACGTTTTCATCTAAATTATTCAAAACAAAAACATAACCCAAATATAATTAGAATTATAAAAAGAAATATAGGAGGAATATCTAAATTATCACCTGAGAGATTACTGGATGAACTAAAGAAATTAGTTAAATCAAAGAACTTTCTTAAGTTATTAAATGATAAAGATAGCTTAGAGCTTATTGAAATTATTTTTCCCCAATTAAAAAAACTTGAAAGATTAAAAAAATTAAATTTATATGCACTTAAAAATTTTAATGAAATAGATTTTATTTTTTTATTATCTTTACTAATAATCGATGGAACTGACAATACAGATTATTTTTTTTATAAGTTTAATATTTCTAAAAAAGACCAAAAAAGAGTCAAGAAAATTGATTTATTTTACAAAGAAAAAATAAATATTAAAAGTTTCAATAAAAAAATTTTAAATAAGATTTTTTATTTTGATGGCAAGCAGGCTGTAATGGACATTATAAATTTTAGATTATTTACTTCAAATAAAGTTGAAAAAAATTTAATTGAACTTTTTAAATTTTATCAAAATAAACAAATCCCCGATATTCCTATATCTGCTACTGATCTCATGATAAAATATAATATTCCAGAGGGTAGGTTGCTAGGTAACAAATTGAAAATGCTAAAGCAAATTTGGGTTGAAAATGATTTTATGATTACGGAAAAGCAAATTGAAAAAATTATAAAAAACTAGATATATTTTACGTCTTTAATTTCAAAGTTTTTAATACCTGCTGGAGTATGAATCTCTACAAAGTCATTTTTCCTTTTTCCAATTAAGCCTTTACCTATAGGTGATTGAAAAAAAATTAGTTTTTGTTTTAAATTAGCTTCGTCCTTTCCTACTATTTTATAATTTATTTTTTCACCACTATCTAAATTTTCCAAATATACAGTGGATCCGAATATTACCTTTCCTTCATTATTAAGTTTTGTTACATCGATTACATTTGCTCTAGCTATAATGTCATTGATCTCATTAATTCTTCCTTCATTGTGTGACTGCTCCTCTTTTGCTGCATGATATTCTGCATTTTCTTTGAGATCTCCATGTGATCTTGCTTCTGAGATTGATGCTACAATGCTAGGTCTTTTTTTCTCTTTTAAAAAAATTAATTCCTCTTTCAATTTGTTTAGACCATTTAATGTAATTGGCTCTTTACTCATTATTTATTTCCATTTAGCAATTGGAGGTAGAGACATTAAAATTCCCTCTACATTTCCACCTGTTTGTAATCCAAATTTAGTTCCTCTGTCGTATAATAAATTAAATTCCGCATATCTTCCTCTTTTAATGTATTGCATTTCCTTTTCTTTTAGACTCCATCTTTTATTAATTTTTTTTTTAATAATATCATTAAACAACATTTGAAATGTTACTCCAACATCTCTTATAAATTTAAAGTCCTTTTCAAAATTATTTCTTTTATAATCAAAAAATATTCCACCTATACCTCTAGGCTCATTTCTATGAGGAAGATAAAAGTATTCATCACACCATTTTTTATATTTATTATAATATTTTTTATCATGACGATTGCACATTTCTTTTAAAGTTTTATGAAATCTACTTTTTTCAGTCTTATCATCCAATGCAGGAGTTACATCCATTCCTCCACCAAACCAATTTTGAGTCGTGCAAATGTATCTTGTATTGAAGTGCATTGCTGGAATTTGAGGATTTTGCATGTGCATGACTACTGAAATTCCTGAAGCCCAAAATCTTGGATCTTTACTTGCCCCTGGAATATTTTTTTGGAATTTTTTTGGAAATTTTCCATAAACTTTAGAAAAATTTACACCAACCTTTTCAAAAACTTTTCCATTCTTAAGAATTTTATATTCTCCACCTCCTTCATCTTTACTTTTATTTCTTCTCCACCTGGTTGATATAAATTTTGTTTTATTATTTTCTAACATTTTAATATCGTCACAAATTGAGTCCTGTAACAGCTTAAACCAATTACTTGTAAGATCTTTTTTAATATCTATTTCCATTTTATAAAAATTTTAGTTGTCTTAAACTTTCTGCTAAAACAACAGCAACAGATGATGCAATATTAAGAGATCTTAAATTATTTTTCATTGGTATTTTGAGTCGATTTTCAATTAATTTGTGAACATAATTAGGAACCCCAGCACTTTCTCTACCAAACAATATTGTATCATCAGTTTTAAACTTAAAGTTAGTATAAGATAAGGTTCCCTTTGTTGTCATTAAAACAATTCTTTGATTCTTTTTTGCTTCAAAAAAACTGTCTGAGCTTTTATGAAATTCTATTTTAGTATTTTCCATGTAATCCATCACAACCCTTTTAAAGCGTTTATCAGATAAAAGAAAACCACAAGGCTCAATTATTTCTAGTTTGGTGCCTAAACAGGCACATGTTCGTATTATCGCAGCAGTATTCTGAGGTATATCCGGCTCATACAATGCTATTTTTGGTTTTTGGCTCATATTTCTGTGTCATTCTTTCAGTAGTAAATTTACTATTTTATATTATATGAAGTCATATATTTAAGTAGAAATAAACAATATTGAGTATATTAAATTATATTTATTAATGTCAGAAAAAAAAACTAACAGAAGAGATTTCTTATTTACAGCCACTTATGCAGTGGGTGCAGTAGGTGTTGGCGCAGCTGTTTGGCCAATGATTGACCAAATGAATCCAGATGCTTCTGTAAAAGCATTAGCAAGTACAGAGGTTGATATCAGCTCAGTAAAGCCAGGAAATACAATTACGGTACTTTGGAGGGGCAAACCAGTTTTTATAAGAAGAAGAACACAAGAAGAAATTACAGAGGCAAGATTAGTAAAAATGGAAGATTTAATTCATCCAGAAAAAGATGAAGACAGAGCCAAAAATCCAGAATGGCTTGTCATGTTGGGAGTTTGTACCCATTTAGGATGTGTTCCCTTGAATGATAAAGGAGATTATGATGGATGGTTTTGTCCATGTCATGGATCACATTATGATACTTCAGGTAGAATTAGAAAAGGACCTGCGCCGTGGAATATGGAAGTACCAAAATATGAATTTGTAAATGCGAATACAATTAAAATTGGATAATAAATATATAAAGATAAAACTATGAGTGATAACGAATATATACCAAAATCAAAAGTTGGAAAATGGTTTAATGATAGACTGCCATTACTTACTCTTGCAAACCATTTGACTGATTATCCTACTCCAAAGAATTTAAACTATTGGTGGACGTTTGGAGGTATTTTAACTTTTTGTTTAATAACTCAAATAATAACAGGATTGACACTTGCTATGCATTACATTGCTCACGCTGACATGGCTTTTGAAAGTGTTGAACATATAATGAGAGATGTGAATTATGGATGGTTGATTAGATACATCCATGCAAATGGTGCTTCGATGTTTTTTCTGGCTGTATATATACATATTTTTAGATCGTTGTTTTATGGATCATATAAATCTCCAAGAGAAATTATTTGGATAATAGGAATTATTATTTATTTATTAATGATGGCTGCTGCATTTATGGGATATGTATTACCATGGGGACAAATGAGTTTCTGGGGAGCAACTGTCATAACGAATTTGTTTAGTGCAATTCCATTGGTAGGAGAGGGTATCGTTACTTGGTTGTGGGGAGGTTATTCAGTAGACAATCCAACATTGACTAGATTTTTTACTCTTCATTATTTAATTCCATTTTTAATATTAGGTTTGGTCGTTTTACATATATGGGCACTTCATGTGCCAGGTAACAATAATCCAGTAGGAATAGATATAAAAAAACCTTCAAAGGATACTGTACCATTTCACCCTTACATTGTAATTAAAGATGGTTTTGCATTATTAATGTTTATGATTGTTTTTGCATTTTTTGTTTTTTATTCACCAAATATTTTAGGTCATGCAGATAATTATATAGAAGCGAACCCAATGGTAACTCCTGCACACATTGTGCCAGAATGGTATCTATTGCCTTTTTATGCAATTTTAAGATCTGTTCCTGACAAGCTACTTGGAGTTATTGCAATGCTTTCAGCCATTCTAATTTTAGCTGTTTTACCTTGGCTAGACACATCAAAAATTAGATCTGCAGTCTTTAGACCTTTGTACAAACAATTTTACTGGATATTAGTAGCAGATGTTTTAATTTTAGGTTACATGGGCGCAATGCCAGCTGAAGGATTATATTTGTTGATTGCAAGAGTAGCTACAGCTTATTATTTCCTTCATTTCCTAGTAGTTTTACCTCTTTTAGGGTTTAAAGAGAAAACATTGCCAGTACCGTTAAGTATTACTGAACCTGTACTCGGTGGTATGGCAAATTTAGCAACAGCTAAACAAAATGAAAGTATTGACAAAATAAAGTGAAAAGCTTTTTAAAGATATTTTCTATTTTAATTTTTTTGGGCTGTTCCTTAAATTTTTACTCTAGTGCAGCTGAAAAAGTAGAATATTTAAAAACTGACTGGAGTTTCAAGGGTCTTTTTGGAAAGTTTGATAGAGGATCACTTCAAAGAGGTTATCAAGTTTATACAGAAGTGTGTGCATCTTGTCACTCAATGAAATATCTGAGTTATAGAAATTTAGCAGAAGATGGAGGTCCAGAATTTTCAGTGGCAGAGGCAAAAGCTATCGCTGCCTCCTTTGACGTTACTGATGGACCAAATGCTGATGGTGAAATGTTTATAAGACCAGCCAAATTATCTGATAAATTTGTAATGCCATATGAAAATATTAAAGCTGCTCAGGCTGCTAACGGAGGAGCATATCCACCTGATATGTCTGTACTAGTAAAAGCAAGAGGTGGTGGAGTAGATTATATTTATTCGCTCCTTCAAGGATACGAGGAGGCTCCAAGTGGAATTACACTAGATGATGGAGTTTATTATAACAAATACATGTATGGAAATAATATAAAAATGTCAGCACCACTATCAGATGATTTGATTGAATATGGAGATGGAACAAAAGCAACTGTAGAACAGATGTCAAAAGATGTAACCACATTTTTAATGTGGGCAGCAGAGCCTCACTTAGAGTCTAGACACAGAATGGGTTTCAAAGCAATTGTCTATTTAATTATATTAACAATATTAGTTTATTTTAGTATGAAAAAAATTTGGTCACGTGTTGAATCGGAAGTTTAATACGTCTCCATCTTTTACGATATAATCTTTACCTTCCAATCTCATTTTTCCACTAGTTTTTGAATTTACCCATCCATCATTTGCTATAAAATCTTCATATGAAACTGTTTCTGCTCGTATAAAACCCTTTTCAAAATCTGAATGAATTTCACCAGCAGCTTTAGGCGCAGTACAATTCTTCTGAATAGTCCAGGCTCTAGTTTCTTCAGGTCCAGAAGTAAAATAGGTATCTAATTCTAAGATCTTATATCCCTTTTGAATTAGCATGTTTAATCCAGTCTCTTTTAATCCTATCATTTCCATATATTTTTTTTTCTCATCTGACTTTAGCCCATTAATTTGATTTTCTATATCTGCAGACACAATTATCGTATTATTCTCACCAAATTTTTTCATAAAATTTTTAGTGTATATATTGCCTTCCTGAATACTTTGCTCATCTACGTTACATACTAATATCTTTGGCTTTATAGATAGTAAACCACACTGATTAAGTTGTTTGCTATCAAAATCATTTTTTAAAATTGATATGTCTTTAGCATTATTTATACAATCTAGAGCTATCTCTAATATTTTTAGATGTTCTTCATCGATATTCTTTTTATTGTTTTTATCCAACCTTTTTTGAATAGACTCTAAATCTGCTAACATTATCTCAGTTTCAATTATTTCAAGATCTCTTACAGGATCAACAGTGGGATTGACATTTTGAATATCCTCAGAGTCAAAACATCTAACCATATGAATTATCGCATCTACTTCCCTAATATGTGATAAAAATTTATTACCTAAACCTTCTCCTTTAGAAGCACCCTTTACCAAACCCGCAATATCAACAAATGAGATTGTTGTATTTATAGTTTTCCTAGACTTTGAAACTCTAGATAGATTGTTTAGCCTATTATCAGGCACAGGTACAATTCCAACATTAGGATCTATGGTACAAAAAGGAAAATTTGCTGCTTGAGCTTTACTTGAATTAGTTAAAGCGTTAAATAAAGTGGATTTACCTACATTGGGTAACCCAACTATTCCACACTTAAAACTCATTATTTATTATTTACAGTACTAGAAAAAAGATCTAATTTCTTTTCTACAAGAATTGAAATCGAATCTAAAATATTCTCTATAATTTTTTCTAACTCAACAATCTCATCCTCTTCGAAATTTTGAAGAACGTAATCTCCAATTTCAATATTATTCTTTGGTTTACCAATTCCAATTCTTACTCTTGAATAATCTTTTCCAATAAATTTATCAATGGAGGCAATTCCATTGTGACCTGCACTTGATCCACTAAACTTAGTTTTAATTTTTCCAAATTCAACATCCAAATCATCATGGAAAACAATTACATCTTCCACATCAATTTTAAAGTATTCGATAAGCTCTCTAATACAAACCCCAGAGCTATTCATAAAAGTTAAAGGTTTGATTGCGTAAACTTTTTGCTCGTTAACATTTCCAGTAGTTAATAGTCCTTTAAATTTAGGTTTTTGTTTTGACAAACCAAATTTTTTATTAATTGAGTCTATAATTTTAAAACCAACATTGTGTCTATTTTTTTCACTATCTGGAGTGGGATTACCTAAGCCTACAAATAAAAGCATATATTTTTTATTAATTGATAGTAAAATTCAACTTTGATAAATTATTTTTTTTCTTCGGTAGGTTTTTTATCTTCGCCCTCTTTTTTATCACCCTCAGCTGCTGGTTTTTCTCCTTCGGCGGTAGTATCAGCAGCTTCTGCTCCCTCAGCACCCTCAGTAGTCTCTGCTTCAGCAGGTTTTTCAGGTTCTTTCATAACTGTTGGAGCTGCAAGTGTAGCAATAACAAAGTCTCTTCCTTGAATTGTGGGAACCACTTCATTATCTAATTTAATTGATGATATTTTAAAACTTTCCCCAATATCTATTCCATCAAGATTTATAACAAGATTTTCTGGTATTTTTTCACTAGGACATTTTAATTCTACTTTTCTTCTAACAATATTTAAAACTCCACCTCTTTTTAACCCTGGTGATTTTTCATGATTGATAAATTGAACTGGTACTTCTATTCTTATTTTTATACCTGGTACAACCCTTAAAAAATCAATATGGATCGGCTCATCTGTTATAACGTCATATTTTATTTCCCTTGGTAAAACATTTTGAGCCTTACCATCAATGTCTAAGGTTAGAATATTAGATAAAAAATTATCCTTTTCTAATAAGTTTTTTAATAATTTTTTTGAAATAAAAATTTTTTCATTATCTGACTCTCCACCATATATTATAGCTGGAACATTTCCATTATTTCTAAGAAAATTCAGTTCCCCTTTAGTTTTGTCAGTTCTAATGTTTGCGTTTATTGAATTCATAAAACAACGCGTTTTATCTCAAGTTTCTAAATAACTCAAGATAATTATTTAAACAAATCTGAAACAGATGTTGAATTTGATATTCTTTTAATTGCTTCTCCCATTAAGCCAGAAATAGGTAATACTTCAATGTTTTTAACACCTTTAGTTTTGCTAATGTTATCAATTGTATCTGTGATTACTAAATTTTTAATAACAGAGTTTTTAATTTTTTTTACAGCGTCTCCACTAAGCACCCCATGTGTGATATAAACATAAACATCTTTTGCGCCTCTATCTTTTAGAGCTTTCGCTGCGTTAACTATTGTGCCTCCTGAGTCAATTATATCATCTACAATGACACAAGTTTTACCTTTTACATCACCAATAATATTCATTACTTGTGACTGACCTGGTTTGGGTCTTCTTTTGTCTACAATTGCTAGTCCAACATTTAAAAGTTTGCCAAGTGCTCTTGCTCTTTCAGTACCACCAACATCTGGTGCCACACATATAATATTTTTACTTCTTATTTTCTTTTTTACATGTCTTGCAAAAATAGGTGTTGCAAATAAGTTATCCACTGGAATATCAAAAAAACCTTGAATCTGCCCTGCGTGCAAATCTACTGTTACTACTCTGTCTGCGCCAGCAGTAGTAATCAAATTAGAAACAAGCTTAGCTGATATGGAGGTTCTTGGAACTACTTTTCTATCTTGTCGCGCGTATCCGAAATACGGAATAACAGCAGTTATATTTTTGGCTGAAGATCTTTTTAAAGCATCAATACATAACAATAGCTCCATCAAATTATCATTAGCTGGTGATGAAATTGATTGAATTATAAAAATACTGTTCCCTCTGATATTCTCATTAATTTCAACATAGATCTCACCATCAGAAAAATTTCTAATACTTGAATTAACCAATTTGGACTTCAAATATTTTGCAATATTTTTACTAAGAATTTTATTACTGTTTCCGGATAATAATTTCATTAAAAACCTTAATTAAGCATAATTATTGAAATATTTCTACCATAATCATCATGATTTAAACTCAAAGCTCTTCTTGCACTAAAAAATTTATTTTTTATATCAAAAGTATCGATTTTAATAGTTTCTATATTTTTAATTTCATTCTTTAAAATTGATGAATAAACATAACTACTCAAATCAAAATAAAGTTTGTTATTGGTATTTATAAAATATTTAAGGTTTTCTTTATTCTTCTTTAAAAACTTTGTTTTAAAATCTTCTTGTACCTCGTAATTTTTTACTGAAATTGAAGGACCTATGGAAGCTATCATATTTTTGGAATTACATCCTTTTTTTTTCATGAATTTAATTACTTTCCCTATAATATTACTGAATGCACCTTTCCATCCCGCATGTATCGCAGCAATCATTTTTTTTTTATCATCATAGATTAAGATTGGAACACAATCAGCTGTTAAAACTGCAATAGGTAATTTTTTTTGATTAGTAATTATTGCATCAGCTTCAGGCCTTATCATTTTTTTATATTTTTTATCTATATATATAAATTTATTACTATGTATTTGATTTATTAAAAAAATATCTCTTGCTGATTTGCTAATTTTTTTTTTTACTATTTGTAAATTTTTTTTAACATTTGATGATAAGTCTCTTGAGCCATAGCCACAATTTAAACTTTTATAAATATCTTTTGATGTACCACCATTGCTATTAAAAAAACCATGGGACAAATTATTTATTTTCTTAAGATTTTTTGATTTAATCACCTTGAAAACCTGTATTAAATTTATTATTTCTATTTTTAATTAGCATTACCTTGAATAATTCTCCCATTTGCCTTTTATCAATAAGACGTTTTATTCTGTAAAATAAATCAGTTTTTTTTGAGAAAGCTATACTTTTACTTATAATCTCTGCTCTTTGAAGAATTCCCATACTTGTAAGAAATTTTTTTTGACTTGTAATAATTTCGTTTAATTTATGAAATTGATTTGTGAATATTTTAAATAAATTGAAATTGATATTGTAGGTTATATCTGAATTTCCAATATTTTTAAGAATATCTGAATATTTGTGCTTAGTTACCGCTTGAAGAGTATCTTGCATTTTTGAATGCAGATATCCATAATCAATTATTAATATTCCACCATCATTTTTTTCAACTATCTTAAATATAGTTTTTAAATATCTGAAAGTTTTTGGAGAATATTCAATAATGTTTTGATTTTTTGATATGTCAAATTTAAAGATCTGTTTTATATTCTTAATATTTGCCTTCTTCTCAATAAATCTTGCATTATTTAAATCTTTTAATTCAACGTATCTTTCAAACCAACTTTCATTTTTTTTAAAATATTGTTTAATTGGAATTGCATCAAAAAATTCATTAGCTAAAAATAAAGTAGGATATGAATTAATTTTTTTTAGATTTTTAATCCATGTGATTTTTTCGTGTTTTAAATTTTTTTTTTGTTCATTGATTAAAAATTTGCTTTTTTCATAAATCATAAAGTTACAAGCTTTAAAAAATTCTGGAAAATTTCTTAGGGTTTCAGTTATTACCTTCATCATTTCTCCATTTCCTGCTCCTAATTCTAATAAATTAAACTTTTTTGGTGAACCAATACTCTTCCAGAATGTTATTGACCAAACACCAATTATTTCAGAAAAAAGTCTTGTTATATTTGGTGCTGTTACAAAATCACCTTCTATTCCGAATGGATTTTTTTTCATATAGTAGCCAAAATTTTTATCGTAAAGAGCCAACTCAATGAATTTATCCAAAGGTATGCTAGTTGATCTGCTTATTGTCATGTTTAAAATAAAATAGAACTATTCCTAATAAAATAAATATAATACTAATAATTTGTCCCATAGATAAATTAAAGATTAAATAACCTAGTTGTTCATCTGGAACCCTTAAAAACTCAATTGCAAATCTAAATATTGAGTAGAGAATCAAAAATAAAGCTGAAATTAAACCAGGTTTTTTAATATAATTTTTTTTTTTAAAATACAGTAAGATTATAAACAATATGATACCCTCTAGTATTGCCTCATATAATTGTGACGGATGTCTAGCTAAATTATCAACTTTTATAAATATTACTGACCAAGGAACTTCTGTAGGAACCCCATATAGCTCAGAATTTATAAAATTAGACAATCTTCCAAAAAAAATTCCAATAGGAGCAACTAATGCGACCAGGTCCATATATAAGAATGAATCCTCATTATTTTTTTTAGCAAATATTACACTTGATATAATAATTCCTATCATACCACCATGAAATGACATGCCGCCTTCCCAAATTTTAAAAATATCAAAGAAATTATTTGAATAATAATTAAAGTTATAAAAAATTATATACCCAAGTCTTCCACCAACAATTATTCCTATAATTAAATATGTAATATAATCATCAAATCTTTCACTAAAATTTACATTTTTAATAAATATTTTTTTGCATAAGAGCCATCCTAGTAAAATTCCAAAAATATAGGATAAAGAATACCATCTAATACTTAATGAAAAAATTTCTATTGCTACTGGGTCAAAATTATTGATGAACATTTAAATAATACTTATAATGTATATATTAAATATGAAAAACTCAAAATTTATAATTGATAAGGTTGCAAAACTATTTGAGCAAGGAATAATCTCTTCTAAAGATTTAAGCTCAGAACTTTTGAATATTTTAAGATCTAAACGAGATGAGATTGTTTTTAAAATGAAACTTACTAGTAAAGATGAATTTGAAATTCTCTCAAGAAGAGTAGAAAATCTTGAAAATAAGGTAAAAAAATTTGAATTAAAAAGTAAAACTAAAAAGGTAAAAAAATCTTAACACTCAATCCTTTCATTTTAGATTTTTCTAATTTTATATTTCCTCCATGGGATCTAATTATATCTGAGGCAATCGATAAGCCAAGTCCAACACTTGATTTTGAGTCACCTCTTCCTTTGTCGATTTTATAAAAAGGTTTCATTACATTATCATATTCATTTTTAGGAATGCCAACACCATCATCATCGATTGTTATAAATAAATTTGTATTTTTTTTTGTAAGACTAATTTTTACTTTGTTAGCGTATTTCAAGCCGTTATCAATAAGATTATTAATACATCTTTTAATCAAATTTTTTTTACCATTAAAATAAATTCTTGGTTTTAAGTTTTGAAAAATATTTTCATTATTATATTTTTTAATAATTTTTTCTATCAATTCAGAAATATCAAACATTTCATCTTTTTCTGAATTCGATGAACTTGTGAATTGAAGATATTCATTTAACATTTTTTCCATTTCATTAATGTCATCAGTAAATTTTAGAGATAAATCTCTATCTTTTATAAATGCTAATTGTAATTTCATTCTTGTCAGTGGAGTTCTTAGATCATGACTTATACCAGATAACATCTCATTTCTTTGTTTAAGGTGTCTAAGAATTCTTTTTCTCATTTTCTCAAATTCATGACCTGCTTTTCTTATTTCCAATGCTCCTGAGGGTTTGAATTCTTCTAATTCTTCACCTTTACCAAATCTTTCTGCTGCACGGGCTAGATTAATGATGGGTCTTGTTTGATTTTTTAGAAATATTAATGCTATGATAATCATTATAATTGCTGGTACAGTAATCCATAGAGCAAATATTCTTGCTGATGAACTAGTTACACGATCTTTTGGTACTAAAAATCTAAAATATCCATTTTCATATTTTATTCTTAAATCTATAAGCTCTTTATAGTTTGTAGTGTCAAACCAATAACTTTCATTTGTAAAATTTGATTTAAGTTCTCTTCTAAGGGTTCTATCTATTGGACTAAACCATCTTTCGTTATATTCAATTTTAAATTTTTTATTTTCGATTAATTCAATATTTAAGTCTAGAAATAATGAAAAAAGATTAGATAATTTTTTTTTATCTGACTTTTCATTGTTGTAGACTTCTACAAAGGTACTAATTTCTTTTACCAAAGTTTTTGTCATACCTTTGTTTGTTTTTATCCAAAGACTATCAAAAAAAACAATTGTTATGACTAATTGTAAAACTATTACAGGAATAGCGACTATTAAAAGAGCTCTATAAAATAGTCTTTTGGGTAATATTTTTTTTAAAAAATTACTCAATCCAAAGAACATATCCTTCTCCTCTAATAGTTTGTAAAAATTTTGGTTTCTTTGGATCTATTTCAATTTTTTTTCTTAATCGCGTTATGATTACATCAATAGACCTTTCTTTATCTAAAGCTATTAATTTTCCAATATTTTCTCTTTTAAATATCTTTCCTGGATTATTAATCATTTTTTCTAAAATAATTTTTTCTGTATTGTTAATTTTATACTCTTTATTATTTTTATTAATTAATAATTTATTTAAATCAATTTTTACATTTTCAAATTCTATAATTCTTTTTTGTTCTATGAAGGCAGTCTTTTTCAATATATTTTTGATTCTAAGCAATAGTTCTTTTGGCTCAAATGGTTTGGGTAAATAGTCATCAGCTCCAATTTCAAGTCCTTTTACGCGGTCGTTAGCCTCTCCTTTTGCTGTTAAAAGTATAATTGGAGTACTTAAATTTTTTCTATGATCTTGAATAAATTCTAAGCCATTTTTTCCTGGCATCATTATATCTAATATTATCAAATCAAATTTTATCAAATTAACTTTTTGAGATGCGATTTCAGCATTTTCAGCAGTCGTGACTAAAAAGTTATTTTCATTCAGGTATTTTTTAACTAGTTCACGAATTCCATCATCATCATCAACAACTAATATATGAGCTATCAAATTATCCATTAATTATTTTTTTTAAAACATTATCAAAGTTTAGAACTTCCTCAGAACTAGAATTTAGAAGAGCATTGTAAATTCTTTTTTTTTGTATATTAAAAATTTCAGTAAAAATTTTTTCACCCTTTTCATTTAAGAAAATATGTTTAACTCTTGTATCGTGAGTATCTTTTTTAAAAATTATAACTTGAAGTTTTATTAAATCTTTAAGAACTCTGTTTAAACTTTGTTTTGTAATTTTAAGTTTTTTTAATAGTTCAGAAATTGAAATACCCCTATATATTGATAGCAGATGTATAACTTTATGGTGAGCCAACCCAATTGAATATTTATCTAATATTTTTTTTGAGTCCGAAAATGTTTCTCTGTAACTAATAAATAGTTTCTCAATTAAGTGTTTTAATTGATCATCTTTTAAATATAAAAGTTCTTTCATTATAGGTAAGTTATATTGACATATAGTAGATACAAAGTTATTTTTAATAAATAATATAATTAATTCATTCATGATACCTTACGATAAAAGATCAGGAACAATATGGTACAACGATCAATTAGTGGATTGGAATGATGTAAAATTACATGTTTTAAGCCATGGGTTGCATTATGCTAGTTGTGTATTTGAAGGTGAGAGAGTTTATGACGGATCAATTTTTAAACTTGAAGAGCATACCTCTAGATTTTTTCATTCAGCTAAGAGGATGGGCTTTGAAATCCCTTACACTGAAGATCAAATAAATATGGCATCTAATAAAATTATATCTACTCAAAAAGTTCAAAATGGTTATGTCAGACCTGTTGCCTGGAGAGGTAGTGAAATGATGGCTATATCTGCCCAACAAACAAAAATTCATGTTGCTATTGCCACTTGGGAGTGGGGATCTTACTTTGATCCAAAACTTAAAATTGAAGGAATAAGATTAAATATTTCAAATTGGAGAAGACCAGCTCCCAACACAATACCTTGGGATACAAAAGCATCTGGACTTTATATGATTTGCACACTTTCAAAACACGAGGCAGAAAAACAAGGTTATACAGACTCTTTGATGCTGGATCATGAAGGAAATATAGCTGAAGCTACGGGTGCAAATATTTTTTTTAAAGATAAAAATGGAGAAATCCACACACCAATCCCAGACTCTTTTCTGGATGGCATTACAAGACGAACCGTTATTGAAATTGCAAAATCAAAAAATATTAAAGTACATGAAAGAAAAATTGACCCAATAGAATTACAAAATTTTGTAGGATGTTTTTTAACTGGTACTGCTGCTGAAGTAACTCCTGTTTCATGTATTGCAGAAAATCAATTTAAGGTTTGTGAAACAATTATCGATTTAAATGAGAGTTATCAAATTTTAGTTAGAAAAAAAATTGCTGCTTAATCTTTTTTATCTTCTGACATTGCATGATCAATTCCTTTTCGCATATATTCATACCCCGTAAATAATGTTAAAAATGCAGATAACCACAATAAAATAATCCCAATCGTTTGAGCATTATAATCTTGAAAATTAATTATTTTATTACCAGTTTCGCCTGATAAAAGAAGTCCAATAGCAACCATCTGTAAAACTGTTTTCAATTTCGATAAATTAGACACAGGAAGTTTTATTCTACCTTTTGCTAAAAACTCTCTAAGACCTGAAATTAATATTTCTCTTGTAAGAATTATTATTGCTGCAACGACCTCATAATGTCTAATTGTACCATCCATAACTAATAATATTAAAGCAGTAGCAACTATGATTTTATCTGCAATTGGGTCTAATAATTCACCTAATTTAGATTCTTCACCCATCATACGTGCCAACATTCCATCTAAAAAATCTGTAAATGAAGCAACAATAAATAATATTAGTGCTGTTAAATCTCCATAAAAACCAGGAAGATAAAAAGCCAAAACAAAAAAGGGGACAATAATTATTCGCCCAATTGTCAATATATTTGGAATTTTTTTAAGCATAATTATTCGTGAAAAAAGTTATATATCTTTTTTGCCACTTTTTCTTCAACACCATCTACAGATTTTATTTCATCAAAACTAGCAGACTCGACAGCTCGAGCTGACCCAAAATGATTTAATAATGCCCTTTTTCGTATGGCTCCTATTCCATCTATTTGATCTAATAATGATTTAGATATTCCTTTAGCTCTCTTTGCTCTATGAGAAGTTATTGCAAATCTATGCGCTTCATCACGAAGTCTTTGCATGAAGAATAAAGTTGGATCATTTTTTTCAAATTTGTAGCTTTTGCCGTTATAAAAAAAGGTTTCATCACCACTATTTCTCATTTTACCTTTAGCTATTGCAATCATGGGAAGATCATATAATCCAAGTTCATTTAAAACTTCTTTAGCAGAGGAATATTGACCCTTTCCACCATCAATTAATATTAAATCTGGCAAGGTTAAATAATTTCCTTTTTCAAGAATTGCTCTTTTAAATCTTCTTGATAAAACCTCTTTTAACATTCCAAAATCATCTTGTTCATTACCTTTTGTTTTAATATCAAATTTT
>CACGET010000009.1 GCA_902572155.1 uncultured Pelagibacteraceae bacterium
AGCAAATGCTGATGTAAAAGTTGTTGCATCAATAAAACCTATACATTCACTAGCAAGTTATTTGATGGATGGGGTAGGTAAACCAGATTTGATAGTAGATGGATATGCTTCTCCACATGGATTTGCATTGAAACCATCACATGCAAAGATGCTACAAGATGCTGATTTAATATTTTGGGTTGGTGAAGATTTAGAAAATTTTTTAGAAAAGCCATTAAAATCTATAGCAAAAAAAGCTGAAAAAATTGAATTAATGGAAATTAATGGACTAAATAAACTAAAATTTAGAGAAAGAAACATATTTGATGATCATGACGATCATGGTCATGGTGAGGATGATCACGATGATGATCATGATGGACACGCTAAAAAGAAGAAGGACGGACATGATGATCACGATGGTCATGATGAAGATGGTCACAAAGAAGATGGACATGATGATCATGACGGTCATGATGAAGATGGTCACAAAGAAGATGGACATGATGATCACGGTCACGAAGGCCATGCTCACGGTGAATATGACCCACATATTTGGTTAGACCCTATTAATGCTAAAGTTATTCTAAAAGAAATTACAGAGCATTTAGTAGAAAACGACTCTAAAAATGCATCTGTTTATAAAAAGAATTTAGAAAATGCTCTAAGAGACTTAGATAAACTTACTATGAACGTAATGACTGAACTAAATCAAAGTACTGCATCAATTGTATTTCATGATGCTTATCAATACTTTGAAGAAAGATTTAATGTAAATATTTTGGGTGCATTTACAGTAAACACTGATGTTATGCCAGGTGCTGAACAATTAGCTGAAATAAGAGAAATTATTGAACATGATAATGTTTCTTGTGTATTTTCAGAACCTCAATTTAATCCTGATATTATAAAAGCGGTTGCTAAAGATATGAATATAAAAACTGGTGTTGTAGATCCTTTGGGAGCTACTTTAAACCCAGGAAAAGATTTATATTTTGATTTAATCAGCAACATGTCTAAATCTTTCAAAGGCTGTTAATTTAAAATTGATCTTTGGTCATAAATAATATCTAATAATGGGATGAGTACTGTATCCCTTTCATTAGATGAGATTTTTGATTTAGCTAAAAAAACCTTATTAGCTAATGGATGTGATGATGAAACAGCATCTATTCTGGCAGATTTAATTAAAAACGCTGAGCGTGATGGCTCTTTATCTCATGGTTTGTTTAGATTACCAGCATATGTTTCAGGTTTAAAAAGTGGTAAAATAAATGGTAAAGGAAAACCAGAGGTTCAAAAGGTTTCAGCCTCAGTAATTAAAGTTAATGGTAATAATTCATTAGCCCCTGTTGTGTTAAACAAGGGTTTACCTGAATTAGTAAAAGCTGCTAAAGAAAATGGAGTTGCAGTTCTTGCAATAAATAATTCGCATCACATGGCTGCGATGTGGCCAGAAACAGAAAAATTAGCTGAACAAGGATTAGTAGCATTTGCTTGTACATCTTATAAACCAGCTGTTGCTCCAGCTGGAGCTATAAAACCATTATTTGGAACTAATCCAATTTCTTTTGCTTGGCCAAGATCTGGTAAAAAACCAGTTGTTTATGATATGGCAACAGCATCTATGGCTATGGGAGAAGTTCAAGTAGCTAAGAGAGAAGGGCACAAAGTTCCTTTAGGTACAGGATTAACAAAAGATGGAAAGGAAACCACTGATCCAGGTGAAATAGCTGATGGTGGAGTATTATTACCCTTTGGTGGCTATAAAGGTTCAGCAATAGCTATGATGGTAGAATTAATGGCAGGTGCATTGGTTGGTGATAATTTTAGTTTTGAAACTGCTGCAAAAGATAATAATGACGGAGGACCTCCTAGTGGGGGTGAATTTATTTTAGCGATTAATCCAGATAAAACTGCAGGTACAAATTGGCAAAAACATGCAGAAGAATTTTTTGAAAAGATGAAATCAATGGGTGATGTGAGATTGCCTGGTGAGAGACGTCATAAAAATAGATTAGATACAGGACCTAGAAACATAAATGAAGAGTTGGTTAATAAAATTAAATCTTTAAGCTAATTTTATTTCAATTGGAGTATGGTCTGAAGGTTTTTCTCTTCCACGAGGGTCTTTATTGATATTTATATCTTTAACAGTGTCAATTATAGAATTTGAAACCAAGAAATGATCAATTCTCATACCATTATTTTTTTGCCAAGCACCTCTCATATAATCCCAAAATGTGTATCCTTCTTTTTCATCGTTAAAGTGTCTGTATACATCATTTAGACCTAGATTTAACATTTCTCTAAATTTTTTTCTAATCTCTAATCTGTATAAGGCATCATCTTCAAAACTTTTAACATTATAAACATCTTCTGCGGCTGGAATTACGTTAAAATCACCAGCAAGTATAATATTAGAATTTTTTTTAGATAAAATCTTTAATTGTTTAATTAATTGGTCCATCCAATTTTTTTTATAATCATATTTTTCTGTATCCACAGGATTTCCATTAGGAGTATAAATATTTATTAATTGAATTGTCTTTTTTTTATATTCAATTTCTCCAGAGATAATTCTTGATTGTTTTAATTTATCTTTGATAAGATCAGTTTTTATATTCTTCAAATTATGTTTAGAAATTATTGCAACACCGTTATAACTTTTTTGTCCAAAAACATGACTTTCATAATCCATAGAAGCAAAATCATCATAAGGAAAATTAGCATCTTCAGTTTTGATTTCCTGCATCATTAAAATATCAGGTTTATATTTTAACAAATAACTTTTAATATTTTCTATACGAGCTCTTACAGAATTAACATTCCACGATGAAATTAGCATTAAAGAGAGAAGGAAACACCACAACCACAGGAAGATTTGGTTTGTGGATTAGATATTTTGAAGGACTCGCCAATTAGTTCAGAAACATAATCAACCTCAGATCCCTTTAATAAGTCAGCAGAAGTTTTATCTATTAAAATATTTTGATAATTTAAGTCGTCATTTTGTTTAGATTTATCAAATGTAAATTCATATTGAAAACCTGAACAACCACCACCTTTGATAGCGATTCTAAAAAAAGATCCTTTGTCTTTTTTAGACAATAGATTTTCTATTTGTTTTAACGCTTTATCTGTAAATTTAATTTCTTTAATCATGTCTCAACACTGATATTAGTAATATAATACTTAATTTTTTAATTTAAAGGATGAAAACACACTCACTACTAGGAGTATTTAAAAGTAAAGGTAGGCTTAATTCTGAAGCTAATTCTAAATACAGATCACCATTTCAAAGAGATAGAGATAGAATTGTGCATAGTGCATCATTTCGAAGACTAAAACATAAAACTCAAGTTTTTGTAAATACAGAAGGAGATCATTTTAGAACTAGAATAACTCACTCAATTGAAGTTGCTCAAATTGCAAGATCAATCTCTAAATACTTAAGATTAAACGAAGATTTAGCAGAAACTCTGAGTCTTGCCCATGATTTAGGTCATACACCGTTTGGTCATGCTGGTGAGGATGCTTTAAGTGAGTGTATGCAGAATTATGGAGGTTTTGACCATAATTTACAAACATTGAGAATAGTAATGTTTTTGGAAAATAAATATTTTAAATTTAAAGGATTAAATTTGACTATAGAGACCTTAGAAGGACTTTTAAAACACAATGGACCAATTACAAATACCAATTTGGTTAATAGTTTAATTGGTGTAAAATCTTTTAAGAATAAAATTAATTTTTCAACTTACCCAAGTTTAGAAGCTCAAATTTCTTCAATATCAGATGATATTGCCTATAATAATCACGATATTCAAGATGGAATAAACGCAAATTTATTTAAATTAGAAGAATTGATAGAAATTGATTTTTTTAATGAAATTTATCTAAAATATAAAAAAAAAATTAATAAAACAAATTACAAAATAGCAACATATCAGATAATAAGAGACTCGATTGACTTAATGATTAGAGATTTAATAAGCAACATGAAAAAAAATTTAAAAGTAAAATCAAAAAATAATAAACTTAATCTTAATAAATCAGTCGTATGTTTTTCCAAAAAAATTCAATATTCTGAAGATCAAATTAGATCGTTTTTAAGAACCAAAATGTATAATAATACTTCTGTTGTAAGAAAAAATCAAAAAGGGAAAACAATAATTAAAAAACTGTTCAAAATTATTAAATCAAAACCAAAAAAATTTTTATCAAAAGAGGAGTTAATTAAAGATAAATTTAGAGCTATTTCAGATTTTATTTCTGGTATGACAGATCGTTATGCTATTAATCTATATAACAATTACAAATGAATATATATCAAACATATTTAGAAAAAATACATAAAGTAATAATTGAATTAGCAAATAATAATAAAATTATTATTCCCGAGTCTTTAGCTGGAATTAACGCTGAAATACCTCCTGAAAAATTCGATAGCGATATTTCAACAAATGTAGCGATGGTATTATCTAAATTAAATAAGAAATCACCTGATGAATTAGCAAAATTAATTTCATCAACACTCAAAGACAGTGACCCATTAATAGAGGATATTTCAGTCATTAAACCAGGATTTATTAATATTAAGTTTAAACCTGTTTTTTGGACTAAATTTGTTGAAGAAATTATCAACAATCAAAAAGAATTTGGTGTCAATCTTAAAGAAGAAAAACTAAATTATTTAGTTGAATTTGTATCAGCCAACCCTACTGGACCTTTACATGTTGGTCACTGTAGAGGGGCTATTTTAGGAGATGTTATTTCAAATGTTTTATCCTTTAATAATCACAAAGTAACTAAAGAGTACTACGTTAATGATTATGGCAATCAAATAATAAATTTTACAAAATCTGTATATTTTAGGATTAGAGAAATAAAATTCAATGAGCCTTTTCCAATTGATAATCCAGATCTTTACCCAGGTGATTATTTAATTGATTTTGCAAATAATATTATTTCATCAAATTCTGATATGAATTTTGAGAAATTTGAAGTCATTAATGAAAAATTATCCAATTTATCTATAGAGCAGTCGTTATTGCTAATTAAATCAAATTTGAAAAGTTTAGGAATAAATCATGATAATTTTGTAAGTGAAAAAGATATAGTTTTGAATAAAGAAGTTGAAAATGTAATAAAGTTTTTAGAAGAAAATAAATTTGTATATAAAGGAAAGATCAAAGCTCCGACCGGGGAAGATAATAAAAATTGGGTAGAAAGAGAGCAATTACTATTTAAATCAACTGATTTTGGTGATGATAAAGATAGAGCTCTTCAAAAATCAGATGGTACCTGGACTTATTTTGCTAGTGATGTTGCTTATCATAAAAATAAAGTTGATCGTAAGTTTGATTTTTTGATTAATATATTGGGAGCAGATCATACAGGATATGTAAAAAGATTATCTTCATCTGTTGATGCACTGTCGGGCACTAAAAATAAATTGATTTGCAAAATAAGCCAGTTGGTTAAATTAATTAAAGATAATAAACCATTTAAAATGTCGAAGAGAAAAGGTGACTACATTACAGTTGATGACTTGATTGAAGAGGTGGGGAAGGATGCAACAAGATTTATTATGTTAAATAGAAGTGGTGATGTAGAGCTTGATTTTGATTTTGATGCTGTCAAAGAAAAATCTAAAGATAATCCATTGTATTATGTCCAGTATTGTTATGCTAGAATTTCATCAGTTTTTAGGAATATTGATAAAGATTTAAATTCAAACATAAAAATTAAAGATTTTGATTTTGAATACTCAAATGAAGAAATAAAAATTTTGAAAAAAATTTCAGAATGGCCTAAATGCGTAGATTTATCTTGTTTAAAACTTGAACCACATCGTATCCCTACTTATTTATATGATCTTGCATCTAAATTTCATTCTTATTGGAATTTAGGAAAACAAAATCCAGAAAAAAGATTTATCAGTAATAATAATCAAATACATCCAGATAAACTGATTTTTTTAAAAGTAATTTCAAATGTAATTAAATCAGGTATGAATATAGTTGGAGTCGATACACCAGAGAAAATGTAATGTTTAAAGAAATTAAGTATCTAATATTTGTTATTGTTATTATTTCATTTATTTTTTTTACAGCTAGGTACTATTTTTCAGATGAGAATATTAAATCATCATATCGAGCGTATAACAATATTGATAATAAGATAAAGATTTATTCTAAAAATTTGCCAGTCTTAAATGATGATACAGTTAATATTATTGAATATGTAAAACAATCTAACAAAGAAAAGAAAAAAAAATTTAATTTTTGGAAACTTTTAGAAAACGATGAAAAGTAGAAGAGCATTTATAGTTGGTATTAAATCCTTAAAACTTTCAAATAAAGAGAGTTTGTTTTTAAAAAAATTTAAACCTTGGGGAGTAATACTATTTTCAAGAAATATAAAATCAATTAAGCAAACTAAAAATCTTACCAATTCGATAAAGAGAATTTTTAAGGATAAAAAGTATCCTATATTAATTGATCAAGAAGGTGGAAGAGTTAATAGGTTAAAAAAGATCATTAATTTTGATAATTACACATCAGAATATTTTGGAAATCTATATTTTAAAGATCAACAAAAATTTATTATTACTTTTAAACTATTTATTGATAAGACTGCTTATATACTTAAGCTTTTAGGTATTAATATTAATACGGTGCCTGTTTTGGATCTAAAATACAAAGGTGCGAGTAATGTAATTGGTGATCGTGCTTTTTCAAAGGATAAATACTTGGTTTCAAAAATTGGTGATATTTGCATTAGAATATTTCATGAGAATTCTATAGGCACTGTTATAAAACATATTCCAGGACATGGGCTAGCTTCTGTCGACAGTCATAATTCAAGACCTATTGTTAAAAATTCTATTAAATATCTTAATAAAAATGATTTTTATACTTTTAAAGAAAAAAAAAGCTTTTTTGCAATGACAGCGCATATTATTTATCAAAAATTAGATAATATTAATACTGCAACGCATTCGAAAAAAACAATAAAATATATTAGAAAAAATATTGGATTTAAAAATGTTCTAATTTCAGACGACATTTCTATGAAAAGTTTAAAAGACAATATAAAAACAAATACTATCAAAGCTTTTGATGCAGGTTGCAATCTAGTACTTCATTGTAATGGAAATATGAATGAAATGAAGATTGTTGCTGATAATTCACCCTTTTTAAATAGATTTATTTTAAAAAAAACATCGCAATTTTACAAAATTATAAGTTAGAATAAATTAATGATTGATAATGATTCTGTCCTATTTAATGTTGATATCAATAATTATAATGGCCCGATAGATGTTTTGCTTGACTTAGCTAAAGCACAAAAAGTAGATTTAGAAGAAATTTCAATTACGAAATTAGCTGATCAATTCCATGACTATATTACTAAAGAAAAGGATATAAATTTAGAAATTGCATCGGAATATTTATTAATGGCTACTTGGTTGGCATATTTAAAATCAAAGTTGTTATTACCAAGTTCGCCAGAAGAAGAATTTAAAGTACAAGAGGTTGCAGATAGGTTAAAATTACAACTTAAAAAACTAGAGCTCATTAGATTACTTTCAGATCAAATGCTAAAAAGAAAAAGACTAGGTAAAGAAATTAGAACACGTGGTATGAAGGGAAGTATAAAGTCAATTTATAGTACTGAATATAATCTAAGTTTATTTGAACTACTTAAATCCTATTCAACTATAATTATGACAAAAGATTTACAAACAATTAATATACCTAAGCTTCCCGTTTTTACTACAGAAGACGGCATTAAAACAATTACAAGATTTTTTGGTAAATTGATTGATTGGAAAAATTTGAATGATTTGATTCCACAAAATTTGGTAAAAAACTCTAAATATAAAAACACTGGTAAAGCAGGAATTTTTGCTGGCTCTTTAGAGCTGGTAAAAGAAGGTAGCATAAAGATGAAGCAAAATAATTTATTTGATGACATTTATATAAAGGAAACAAATGATTAAAAAAGTAAAATTATCTAAGGACAATGTCCTTAAGTTTCCATCAAAATTAACTGATGTAGAAAAAGAAATAGAAGCGATTATTTTTGCCGCTGCAGAACCATTAGATATAGACACAATTGAGAGTAAAATTTCAAAAAAAATAAATATTTTTAAATCACTAGAAAAATTGCAAAATGAATATTCAAATAGAGGTATTAATCTAGTTTGTATTAAAAACAAATGGTCATTTAGAACATCCCCAAAACTATCTAATTTAATGTCTAAAGAAAAAACTGTTGAAAAAAGATTATCTAGAGCAGCAATTGAGACACTAGCTATCATTGTTTATCATCAACCAGTGACTAGAGCTGAAATTGAAGAGATTAGAGGTGTTGCATTTGGCACTAACACTTTAGAAATATTAATGGAACTCGATTGGGTTAAACCTGGAGGAAGAAAAGATGTTCCAGGCAAACCAATTCTATATGTAACAACAGATAACTTTTTAAGTCATTTTAATTTACAGAAATTGTCTGATTTACCAACTGTAGACGAATTAGGTGCTGCAGGATTAATCGATAGTTCTAGTGTAGATAACGCGATATTTGGTTCTGGTAAATTTTTTAAAGAAAAACAAGAGGATAAAAAAGAAGATATTTATTCTAATATTGATGAGATGTTAAATAGCACTCTTGATAATGATCAAAAAAATTAAGAAAAAGTAACTTTTAAATTATTCATAAAAAGGTTATAAGAAATAATGAGTATTGGAATTTGGCAAATTGCTATAGTGGTAATTTTAGTTGTTCTCCTTTTTGGTAGAGGTAAAATATCAAGTCTTATGGGTGATGTAGCTAAGGGTATCAAAAGCTTTAAAAAAGGTATGGCGTCAGAAGTTACAGATGACACAGAGCCAAAAAATATTTCAGACGAAAATCAAGATACAAACAAAAAAGATTAAATCAAATGCCTACAATTGGTTGGTTTGAGATTTTAATTGTTGTAAGTATTGCAATTGTGGTTCTTGGACCAAAAGACTTCCCTATTATGTTAAAAAAAGTTGGTTCATGGATTGGATCTACAAAAAGATACATAAATAATATTCAAAATGAAGTTTCAAATCTTGAGATAGATGATGAAAAAATTAATAAAGAAATAAAAAAAGAAATTAAAAAAGATGACTAATGAAGAAAGAGATAGCGGTTTTGTAAGTCATTTAACTGAATTGAGAAAAAGATTAATTCATAGTTTTATTTTTTTATTTTTGTTTTTTTTAGTATGTTATTTTTTTGCTGAACATATTTATGGTTTTCTGGTTGAACCTTATGCACAAGCTGTCAAAGATGATGGTACTGATAGACGATTGATTTTTACTGCTTTACAAGAAACTTTTTTAACCTATCTAAAAGTATCTTTTTTCACGGCTTTTTTTGTAACTTGTCCGTTTATATTAATGCAAATATGGAAATTTATTGCACCTGGATTGTATAAACATGAAAAAATTGCAATTTTACCATATTTAGTTTTAACACCGATACTTTTTTTTCTTGGTGGGATGCTTGTTTACTATTTGATTATGCCATTGGCTATTAAGTTTTTTCTTTCATTTGAAAGCACAGGTCTTTCGACAAATTTACCAATCCAATTAGAAGCTAAAGTAAATGAATATCTTTCATTAGTAATGAAACTGATTTTTGCTTTTGGGATAAGTTTTCAATTACCTGTAATTCTAAGTTTACTTGCTAGAATTGGTATTGTAGATAGTCAATTTTTAAAAAGCAGGAGAAAATATGTTGTTGTAATTATTTTTGCTACAGCTGCTTTGTTGACACCACCTGATCCAATAACTCAAGTAGGTTTAGCTATTCCATTATTAATTTTATATGAATTATCTATTTTTTCAGTAAAAATTATAGAAAATAAGAATCTAAAAAACAAAGATGCATAATTTAAAAGAAATTAGAAAAGATTACAAAACATTTAACGAATTAATTAGAAAAAGATCTATTAATATTGATCTTACAAACCTACAAAAATTAGATGAAGACAACAGAGGATTAATTCAAAAAAAAGAGTCTCTAGAAAATAAAAAAAAAGAAATATCAAAATCAAAAGACGAAAGTTTATTTAAAAGATCAAAAGAAATTTCTGTAGAACTTGATAAAATAGTTAAAGACCAAAAGGATATAAAATTGGAAATTGATAATATTTTAGCAAATATTCCTAATTTACCTCATAAAGATGTACCTTATGGTAAAGACGAAAAAGATAATATCGAAATATTAAATGCTGGAAAAATACCTATTTTTGATTTTAAACCCAAATCTCACTATGAATTAGGTGAAAATTTAAAGATGCTTGATTTCGATCTTGCAACAAAAACTACAGGATCCAGATTTGTCTTTGTTAAAAAGGAATTGGCCTTATTAGAAAGGGCACTTTCAAATTTTATGTTAGATACTCATGTTAACGAAAATGAGTATCAAGAAATTTCACCACCTTTGATGGCCTCTGAAAGTACTATGTTTGGTACTGGTCAATTACCTAAATTTGAGAATGATCAATTTGAAATTAAATTAGAAGACAGTTCAGATAGAAAGTTTTTAATACCAACTGCTGAAGTAATATTAACAAACATTGTAAAAGATAAAATTTTAGATTGTAAAGAACTTCCGATGAGATTCGTTGCATCCACTCCATGTTTTAGAAAGGAAGCAGGTAGCTATGGTAAAGATACAAAGGGTATGATTAGACAACATCAATTTTACAAAGTTGAAATGGTTAGCATTGTTGAGAATCAAAAATGCATAGATGAGCTGGAGAGAATGACTAATTGTGCTACTAAAATACTTGATAAATTAGAGCTACCCTACAGAAAAGTAATTTTGTGCACAGGAGATATGGGTTTTAGTGCTGAAAAAACCTATGATATTGAAGTTTGGTTGCCGTCTGAAAACAAATACCGAGAGATATCATCATGTTCATCTTGTTCGACTTTTCAAGCTCAAAGAATGATGACTAGATATAAAGATGAAAATAAAAAAACTGTTTTTGCTGGAACTCTTAATGGTAGTGGTTTAGCAGTTGGTAGAACATTAATAGCTATTCTTGAAAATAATCAGAATAAAGATGGAACTATCAATGTACCAAAAATACTTAGACCATATATGAATAATTTGGAAGTTATATCAGCTAATTAAAGTTGTTTTCATCTAAGAGATGGTATAAGTATTCAGTTTATAAATAAGGAGATTTATGGAAGGTTCAGGAATAGGACAATTTATACCTTTAATTTTAATTTTTGTTATTTTTTATTTTTTCTTAATAAGACCTCAACAAAAAAAAGTTAAAGAACATAAAGCGATGGTTGAAGGGTTAAAAAGAGGTGACAAAGTAATTACTTCTGGTGGAATCACTGGTACAGTAGAAAGACTAATTGATAATGAGAAAGTAGAAGTAGAAATTGCTGAAAATGTCAAAGTTGAAGTTGTTAAAGCTACTGGTATTCAAAGTCTTCAAACTACCCAGCAAGAAGTAAAAAAATAATAAATTTTAGATTAAGTGCTTTATTTTTCAAAGTTAAGAATTTTATTCATAACTATATTTTCTCTTTTATTTGTTTTGATTGCTTCATCAAATCTATTTAATATTGATGATAATTTCTTTAATAAAAAAATTAATCTTGGTTTGGATTTACAGGGAGGGTCATATTTATTACTAGAAATTGATAATGATCCTGTAATTGAACAGAAATTACAAAATTTAACAACTTCAATTAGAAATTATTTTAAAGATAAAGATATAAAGATTTATAATATTAAGATTATTGATCAGGATATTTTTTTTAATGTTTCAGATCAATACAAACAAGCTGTCATTGATGTTTTCAAAGATGAAAGTAGTGAGCTAAATCCATATTATCCAAGATTTAAATCTCATCAGTTAAATATTGAAGATACAGAATTGAATTTCAAAGTAAATTTTTCAAAACAGGGTTTAATAGCACTTAAAACATCTTCTCAGGATCAAGCAATTGAAATTGTAAGAAGAAGAATAGATGAAATTGGAACTAATGAACCAAATATTCTTAAGAGAGGAAATAATAGAATTTTAGTAGAGCTTCCTGGTCTGGACGATCCTATGAGAATAAAATCTTTATTAGGAAAAACAGCCAATTTAACATTTAGATTTGTTACAAAAGATGAAAACGATACTTTTGGTGTTGAAAAATTGAAATATGAAAATGGTATTGATGAATCAACTGTTAGTAAAAGAATCATTATTAGTGGTGACAATCTATTAGATGCTCAACCAAGAATGGATAATCAAAATAATGAAACTGTAGTTTCTTTTTCATTAGATAGAGTAGGTGCTAAGAGATTTGGCAAAGCAACATCTAAAGGTATTGGTAAACAATTGGCTATAGTTTTAGATAATAAAATAATAAGTGCTCCTGTCATTAGAGATACTATAGCAAGTGGTTCAGGACAAATAACAGGTGGATTTACCTTTCAGACAGCAACAGATTTAGCTTTATTGTTAAGATCTGGTGCGTTACCAGCTCCATTAAACATTATTGAAGAGAGGACAGTAGGTCCAGATTTAGGTCAAGATTCTATTAATGCGGGGATGATTGCATTAGCGATAGGTTTTCTTCTGGTTATAATTTTTATGTTTGTTAAATATAAAATTTTTGGATTAATTACAAATGTAACATTAATTATTAATTTATTTATTCTTATAGGTATACTCACATTATTTGAAGCAACTTTAACCTTACCTGGCATTGCAGGTATAATTTTAACTGTTGGAATGGCCGTTGATGCTAATGTTTTGATTTTTGAAAGAATTAAAGAAGAATTAAAAAGTGAAAACAATAATATTTTAGCTTTTGATAGTGGTTATACTAAATCTAGGACCGCAATAATTGATGCTAATATTACAACTTTATTAGCAGCAATTATATTATTTTTTATGGGATCTGGACCAGTAAAAGGTTTTTCTGTAACACTTGGCGTTGGGATATTTACAACTCTATTTTCAGTATATTTCATTGCAAGATTATTTACCAGTTTCTATGTAACTAAAAATAGAAATAAGGAAAAATTGATTTAATGATTAAATTTAATAAATATTACAATCATTTTAATATTATATCGTCTTTTTTGATAATTATATCTTTAACCTTATTAATATTTAAGGGTTTAAATTTTGGTATTGATTTTAAAGGAGGCACTTTAATCGAACTTAGATCAAGCGACCAAAAAATAAATGTGAGTTCATTACGTGACAGATTTAGTCAAATGAATTTAGGTGATATTTCAGTTAAGAAATTTGGAAATGAAACAGATTATTTAATTAAGTTCGAAAATAAAGATAGTAAGAAAAATATAATTGAAGAAATTAAATCAAACTTAGATAATTCCTTTGGAAATAATTTTAATTTTCGAAGGGTAGAAAATGTTGGACCCAAAGTAAGTTCTGAACTACTAAAATCAGGTATTATTGCAATTTCATTATCTCTAGCAGTTATGCTTTTTTATATTTGGATTAGATTTGAATGGCAATTTAGTCTTGGTGCAATTATAGCTTTATTCCACGATGTCATTGTCACGTTGGGTGTGTTTTCTTTGTTTAGTCTAGAAATAAATTTATCAATTATTGCTGCTGTACTAACAATAGTAGGGTATTCTATGAATGATACTGTTGTTATTTTTGACCGTGTAAGAGAAAATTTGAGAAAATATTCTGATATTAAAATTTATGAATTAACAAATATTTCAATTAATGAAACATTATCAAGAACTATAATAACATCTGCAACTACTTTATTAGCATTAATATCTATATATTTATTTGGAGGAGAAATATTAAAAGGTTTTTCTTTAGCAATGATACTTGGAGTAATATTTGGAACTTATTCATCAATTTATATAGCTAATACAGTTCTTGTAAGGTTAAAAGTTTCTCAAAAGACAGTCCTCAGAGAAGATGACGGTGAATAAATTTTAATAAAGGTTTTGAGCTGCTACCATTGTAAGTAACATAGGTATCGAAAGCAATGTATTGGTTCTTGAAAATAACATTGCAGTTTTAGCTGATTTAGCTTTTAGTTCAGGTTCACATTCAACAATACCCAAAGCTCTTTTTTGATTAGGCCATATTACAAACCAAACATTAAAAGCCATAATTACACCTAACCACATACCAATACCTATAGCTGTGTGTTTCGGTATGCCTGAACCAATGCTTAAAGTCATAGCATCATGGAGATACCCATTAAGTCCTGCTAATATTAATCCAGATATAATTGTAAATGCAGCACCCCATCTAAAATAAAATAAAGCAGCTGGAGCTATAACTTTTCCTATAGCTGGTTTTTGTTCATCAGGAATTTTGGCCATATTTGGAATTTGAACAAAATTAAAATACCACAATAAGCCAATCCACATAATACCAACAAGTACATGAGTATATCTTGCTAACCAACTCCAAAATAGCACATCAAAAGCAAAACCATCATTGTGATAAAATAAACCTAGAAATAAAATAATTGTTATTATTAGAGAAGCGTGAATAGTTTTTGGTAGGGATGATAAAAAGTTACTCATGATTCTAATATTTATACACTAATTTCTATTAAATTTAACTTAATTTTATATTTCATTTAAGTAATGGTTTTAAAAATTGACCAGTATAACTGTCAGATATTTTACATATTTCTTCAGGTTTGCCTTCTGCGATGATGTTACCACCCTTTACACCACCTTCAGGACCCATATCAATAATATAATCAGCTGTTTTAATAACATCTAAATTATGTTCAATTACTACAACAGTATTACCAAGTTTCACAAAAGTATGTAAAATTTCAAGTAATTTTTTTATATCATGTTGGTGTAATCCAGTAGTAGGTTCATCCAATATATACATTGTCCTTCCAGTTGATCTCTTAGAAAGCTCTTTCGCTAATTTTATACGTTGTGCTTCACCACCAGATAAGGTTGTCGCTTGTTGTCCTATTTTTATATAACCTAATCCAACTTTTTTAAGTGTCATCAATTTAGTTTTTATATTTGATATATTTTCAAAATATTCACAACCCTCATCAACAGACATATCCAAAACATCTGCTATACTTTTGCCCTTAAACTTAATTTCAAGAGTTTCTCTATTGTATCTTGTGCCTTTACATTCATCACATTGAATATAAACGTCAGGTAAGAAATGCATTTCGTAGGTTATAACACCATCCCCTTCACAAGCTTCGCATCTACCGCCTTTAACATTAAATGAAAATCTACCAGGTTTATAACCCCTTGTTTTTGACTCAGGTAAACTAGTAAACCAATCTCTTATAGGTCCAAAGGCTCCAGTATAAGTAGCTGGATTTGATCTTGGAGTTCTTCCAATAGGAGATTGATCAATATCAATAATTTTATCAATAAGCTCAACACCTTTATAATTTTTAAAAGGTTTTGGTACTTTTCTAGCCTTGTTATTTAATGTTAAATTTAAAGCATGATAAAGAGTTTGTAAAATTAATGTTGATTTACCACTCCCTGAAACTCCTGTTACACAAGAAAAACTTCCAGTTGGTATTTTGAGGTTTACATTATTTAAATTATTTCCACTTGCACCATTAATTTCAACAAATCTACCATTCTTTGCAATACGTCTTATTTTAGGAATTTCAATTTTTTTTTTATTGGATAAATATTGTCCAGTAATGCTATCTTTATTTTTCTTTATTTCTTCAAAGGAGCCTTGTGCTGTAACACGACCACCATTAGTGCCAGCTTCTGGGCCAAGATCTATAATATGATCTGCATTTTCCATTGTTTCTGTGTCATGTTCCACAACAATTACTGTATTACCAAGATCTCTTAGTCTTTTTAAGGCATTAATTAATTTAACATTATCTTTTTGATGCAATCCAATAGAAGGTTCATCAAGAACATATAGTACTCCTGTTAATCCTGAGCCAATCTGTGATGCCAATCTAATTCTTTGAGCTTCTCCCCCTGAAAGAGTTCCAGACTCTCTAGATAGTGTTAAATAATCTAACCCAACGTTTAGTAAGAAATTTAATCTTTCATTTATTTCTTTTAAAACATGTTCAGCAATTTTAAATTGTCTTTTATCGAGATTTCTTTCTAAATCTTTAAACCAATTAGAAGCATCAAGTATAGATTTTTTTGAAACTTCACTTATATTTATTTTGTCTATTTTGACACATAAAGCTTCTTCTTTAAGTCTATTACCGTTACACCCTTCACATGCTGAATCTGATTGGTATTCAGCAATAGCTTCTCTTTTCCATTCACTATCAGACTCTAAAAATCTTCTTTCAAGATTATTAATTACACCTTCAAAAGTTTTTTTGTATGAGTATTTTTCATAACCATCATCGTAATTAAATTTAATTTCATCTTCATCAGAACCATATAAAATTATATCTTTAATTTTTTTTGGTAATTTTTTCCACTTTTCATCTAGAGAAAAACTATAATGTTTTGCAAGTGATGATAATGTTTGTGCATAATATAAAGTTGTAGATTTAGACCACGGCTCAATTGCACCATCAGCTAAACTTTTTTTATCATCTGGAACAACTAAGTTTGGATCTACATTTAATTTTATTCCAATACCTTCACATTCTTCACAAGCTCCATAAGGGCTATTAAAAGAAAAGAGTCTTGGTTCAATTTCTTCTATTGTAAATCCACTCTCAGGACACGCAAATTTTGTTGAATATGTTAGTTTTTCTACTTTTCTAAATTTTTGTGGTAACGTTTCATCCTCGTATTCAACAAAAACTAATCCATTTGATAAGTTAACTGCTGTTTCAACACTTTCTGCTAACCTATTACCAAGACTAGAATTTAATACTATTCTATCAACAAGAACTGAAATATCATGTTTAAGTTTTTTATCAAGGTTAGGAGATTTTTCAATTTCATATAAAACATTATCAATTTTAATTTTTCTAAATCCTCTTTTTTTATAACTTAAGATATCTTTTTTATATTCTCCTTTACGACCTCTTACAACAGGAGCATAAATATAAATTGTAGATTTTTTGGGTAGTTTTTTTATGAAATCTACAATTTGTGTTATAGTTTGTGATGTAATTGGCTTACCAGTAAAAGGTGAATATGGAATTCCAGCTCTTGCAAATAATACGCGCATATAATCATAAATTTCTGTAACAGTAGCAACGGTCGATCTTGGATTTTTAGAGGTATTTTTTTGTTCAATTGCAATAGCAGGGCTTAACCCTTCAATAAGATCTACATTAGGTTTTTTCATCTTATCTAAAAATTGCCTTGCATAAGCTGATAAACTTTCAACGTATCTTCTTTGACCCTCAGCATAGATTGTATCAAAAGCCAAAGAGGATTTTCCTGATCCAGACAACCCCGTTATTACAACAAATTTATCTTTAGGAATTTCAATATGAACATCCTTCAAATTATGCTCTTTTGCACCCTTAATAACTATCTTTTTAATCATAATTTTTGTTGCTTTGACTTAATAAAATTAATATTCAGAATAATTGTGGTATAAATCTAATTAAATAATTTAACAAATATTAAAATATTATGGCAGGAAGTTTAAATAAAGTACTATTAATTGGTCGTTTGGGCGCAGACCCTGAGATTAAACAAATGGTTAACGGTAAAAGTGTAGCTAGATTAAGTTTGGCTACTAGTCAATCATGGAAAGATAAAAGCACAGGTGAAAAAAAGGAAAAAACAGAATGGCACCGTATAGTTGTATTTAATGAAGGTTTAGTCAATGTTGTTCAACAGTATTTAAAAAAAGGCGCTCAAATCTATATAGAAGGTCAACTTACAACGAGAAAATGGAAAGATGAGCAGTCTGGACAAGATAAATATTCGACAGAAATAGTTATTCAAGGTTACAACTCATCCTTAACAATGCTTGGTGGAGGAAATAGTGGTGGTGGAATTCAAAATGATACTTCATCACAACAAAACAATATTGAGGACTCTTCTCAAGCACCAAACGATATGGATGATGAAATTCCATTTTAATTTCTATGCAAAAAACAGAAATAGATAAAGAGAATATCAAATTAATATCAATGCATGATGAGATGAGCTCATCTTATCTATCTTATGCCATGAGTGTTATTGTAAGTCGTGCACTTCCAGACATTAGAGATGGCCTTAAACCAGTTCATCGGAGAATTTTATATGCAATGTACAAAGGCGGATATGATTGGTCTAAACAATTTAGAAAATCTGCAAGAATAGTTGGAGATGTTATTGGTAAATATCATCCTCACGGCGATCAGTCTGTTTATGATGCTTTAGTTCGTATGGTGCAAGATTTTTCAATGAGTCTACCTTTGGTTCAGGGTCAAGGAAACTTTGGATCTATTGATGGTGACCCTGCTGCTGCTATGAGATATACTGAAACAAGATTATCTAAAGTTTCTCAGTATCTTATTGATGATATTGAAAAAGATACCGTTTCATTTAAAAGTAATTATGATGAAACTGAAAAAGAACCAGCAGTTCTACCTGCTCAATATCCAAATCTCTTAGTTAATGGGGCAGGCGGTATCGCCGTAGGTATGGCGACAAGCATTCCACCTCATAACTTAGGAGAAATAATTAATGGAACTTTAGCATTAATACAAAATAAAGATATTAAGATTAAGGATTTAATGAAACATATACCGGGTCCAGATTTTCCAACAGGAGGGGTGATAATAGGAAAAGATATCATTAAGCAAGGATACAATAATGGTAGAGGATCTTTTAAAATTAGAGGTGAAGTTTCAGTAGAAGGATTAAAAAATGGTAGAGATAGGCTTGTAATAACGTCTATTCCATACCAAGTAAATAAATCAGTTTTAAATGAAAGAATAGCTCAATTGGTAAGAGAAAAAAAAATAGAAGGCATTAAAGATATTAGAGATGAGTCTAATAGAGAAGGAATTAGAGTTGCTATTGATTTAAAAAATGGCATTGAACCAGAAACGATTAAAAGGCAACTTTATAAAAATACTCAAATTGAAAGCTCTTTTGGTTTCAATACATTAGCAATTGTAGATGGTAAGCCTAAGACATGCAATTTAAAAGATTTTTTATCAAATTTTTTATCTTTTAGAGAAGATGTGGTTATTAAAAAAACCAAGTTTGATCTTAAAAAGGCCGAAGGAAGAGCCCATATATTAATTGGATTATCAGTGTCAGTAGAAAATCTCGATAAAGTTATAAAAATAATACGTTCATCAAAAACTCCCGATGATGCAAAAAAAGAAATCTTAAAAACTAAGTGGAAAATAAATAAATCACAAAAATTAATATCTCTTGTTGAGGATAAGAATAGTAAAAATCTCTATTCATTATCAAATGATCAAGTATTAGCTATTTTAGAACTAAGATTACAAAAATTGACTGCATTAGGTATAAATGAAATTGAAATTGAAATTAAAAAATTAGCTGAATTAATTTCTAAGTTTAAGAAAATTATATCTTCAAAAAAAGAATTATTTAAAGTCATTAGTGAAGAATTAACTAATATTAAAGAAAAGTTTGCTATTCCAAGAAGAACTAAAATTATCGATGCTGTATTGAATTATGATATCGAAGAAACTATCCAAAAACAGTCAGTAATTATAACAGTAACACTTCAAGGTTATATTAAAAGAGGGTCTCTAGATGGTGTTAAACAGCAAAAAAGAGGTGGCAAAGGTAAGTCGGGTATAACTACAAGAGACCAGGATTCTGTTGTACAAACTCTGTCAGTTAACACACATACATCAGTACTTTTCTTTTCTACAGAGGGCCTTGTTTATAAGGTCAAAGCCTGGAAAATTCCAGAAGGAACATCTGCATCAAAAGGTAAATCTTTATTTAATATTTTGCCTTTAAAGAGTCATCAAGCTATTTCCTCAATTATGCCGATGCCAGAGAATGAAACTGACTCAAAAAATTATCAAATAGTTTTTGCAACAGCTCAAGGAAAAGTTAGAAAAAATAGTTTAGAGGATTTTTCTTCGATAAATTCATCGGGCAAAATAGCCATGAAGCTTGATAATAACGATAAGATTGTTGGTGTTAAAATCTGTCAAGATGATCAAGATATAATTTTAAGTACTAAATTTGGTAAGTGCATTAGATTTGAGTCAAAAAAATTAAGAGTATTTAAAGGAAGATCTTCTAAAGGTATTAAGGGGTTAGAGTTAACTCAAAATGATCAAATTGTATCTTTATCCGTAATAAATAATGATAAATTTAAAAAAAATGGTAATAAATCAAAAGATCAAAAATCAGAAGTAAAAGCTAAAGAAAAATTTGTACTATCAATAAGTGAAAATGGATATGGCAAAAAAACTACGCATTTAGATTATCGTGTGACCAATAGAGGCGGCAAAGGTATTATTGGCATTGTCAATTCACCAAGAAATGGAAATATAACATCCTCATTTCCAGTATTCGAAGGAGATGAAATATTAATATCTACAAATAAGGGCAGGGTAATAAGAGTGGCAGTAAAGGAAATTAGATCAGCTGGTAGAAATACTCAAGGTGTAAGAATTATAAAGCTATCTGGTGAAGAAAAAGTAGTATCTGCTATTAAAATTGATGATAATTTAATTTAATGAAAAAAGTTGCAATATACCCTGGTACTTTTGACCCTATTACTTATGGACATATTGATGTTATTAAGAAAGCACTTAAACTTTTTGACAAAATTGTTGTTGGTGTATCGGATGTTGATAATAAAAATTATTTATTTGATGCAAATGAAAGAATAGAGATAGTAAATAAAGCTTTGTTTAAAGATTTAAGATTAGATAAAAAAAAAATAACAGTTATTACCTTTAGTTCTCTTACGACTGATTTATGTAGTAAATATAAATCAAATATTATATTAAGGGGTCTAAGAGCAGTTTCAGATTTTGAATACGAGTTTCAACTAGCTGGAATGAATAGAAAATTGAATAGTAATATCGAAACTATTTTTCTAATGTCAGATGTAGAAAATCAAATTATTTCATCTAAATTTGTGAAAGAAATAGTTAAATTAAAAGGCAATATAAGAAAATTTACTACAAAAAGTACAATAAAATCGTTAAAAGAAAAATATGAATAGATTTATAACATTTTTATTTTTTTTATTTTTTTTAACTACTAATCAATCAATAGCACAGGAGAATATAATGCTTTTAAAATTAAAGGATGGAGATGTAAAAATTGAATTATTTGAAGATATAGCACCCAATCATGTAAAGAGAATTAAAGAACTTGCTGATAATGGTAAATATGACAACGTCGTATTTCATCGAGTTATAGATGGCTTCATGGCTCAGACAGGGGATGTAAAATTTGGTAATTCCGAGTCCAAAGAATTTGATTTACGAAGAGCTGGAATGGGTGGTTCAGATCTACCTGATTTAAAACAAGAATTCAGTAGTGTACCTCATGATAGGGGAACTTTATCGATGGCACGATCATCAGACCCTGATAGTGCTAACAGTCAATTTTTTATATGTTTTAAACCTGCCCCTTTTTTAGATAGACAATATACTGTTTTTGGAAAAGTGTTAGAGGGTATGGAGTTTGTTGATATGATTAAGAGAGGTGATGACAGTAATAATGGTTCAGTAAGCGATCCAGACAAAATAGTAAGTTTTAAATCACAATAAAAACTTTCAAATGGCATTAAAAAATTTTGCCTTTAATGTTTTAAAAAAAGATAATTTTGCAAGATGTGGTATTATAGAAACTCATAGAGGCATTATCAATACTCCAGCATTTATGCCAGTGGGTACACAAGCAACAGTTAAAGCTTGTACAATTGACGATATAAAAAAAACTGGCTCTCAAATAATTCTTTCTAATACTTATCATTTAATGATTAGACCAGGGGTCGAAAGAATACAGTCTGCTGGTGGATTACATAATTTTATGAATTGTGATTTACCAATACTAACAGACTCTGGTGGATTTCAAGTTATGTCCTTATCAAAATTGAACAAAATTGATAGAGAGAAAGGTGCAATTTTTAATTCTCATGTTGATGGTAAAAAATTTTACTTAAGCCCAGAGGAAAGTATTAAAATTCAATTGGGTCTAAATTCAGATATTGTGATGATTATGGATGAATGTCCAAAAAAAACTGAAGATTATGATATTATAAAAAAATCAATGGATCTTTCTTTGTATTGGGCAAAAAGATCAAAAAAAGCATTCGGTTTCAATCCACACAAAGCATTGTTTGGAATCGTACAAGGTGGTTTATTTAAAGATTTAAGAATTGAATCATTAAATGAGTTAATCAATATAGGTTTTGATGGATATGCATTAGGTGGTCTTGCAGTAGGTGAAACTCAAGATGAGATGTTTAAAGTCCTTGATGATGTTAAAGATTATTTACCTAACGATAAACCACATTATTTAATGGGTGTTGGTACACCTTCCGATATTTTAGGTGCTGTTAAAAGAGGTATTGATATGTTTGATTGTGTTTTACCAACAAGATCAGGAAGGACAGGTTTGGCATTCACATGGGAAGGAAGAATCAATATTAAAAATAACCAGTATCAGAATGATAATTCACCTCTTGATAAAAATTGTAATAATTTAAATCTTAACAAATACTCTAAAAATTATTTAAATCATTTGTTTAATACTAATGAAATTCTAGCATCTATGCTTTTAACACTTCATAATATTAATTTTTATCAAGAATTAATGAGTGCAATTAGGAATAGTATTAATAAAGGTGAATTTGAAGACTTTTATAATAAATACATTGATAAGCTCTAATATACTACTTTTTTTTTTGTAAAATTTGCTATTTGAAATCTTTAAATAAATCTGTATATAACAAATATTCTTAATGAATATTAGTGGGCCCTTAGCTCAGTTGGTAGAGCAATTCCCTTTTAAGGAATGGGTCGATGGTTCGAGTCCATCAGGGCTCACCATTAATATTTATGCTAACTATAAAATTACTAAATTATAATAAAAACTTAATATTAATTTAGTACTTAAGGGCATAATTCTGTCAGCCAATTACTAAATTATGAAATTTTAATTGGGGGAAAGTCTAAAATAATATCATTAGTCCATTCATTAATATTTTTAATTCTATTTTTTGATGATGGATGAGTACTCATAAATTCCATTGGCTCTTTGCCCTTATTAATTTCTTTCATTCTCTCCCAGATTTTAACAGTTTCTCTTATATCATATCCTGATAATGAAGAAAAAATCATACCAAGATAATCTGCTTCGCTTTCTTGTTTTCGATTGAATGGATTCATAATTCCTACTTGTTGTATTAAACCAACAGTATCCATACCTACTACACGATTTACGTTGCTTATTTTACCACCACTTACTATATCAACTAATCTAGTTCCCACATTTAAAACTACACCTCTACTTGCACGTTCAACTGAATGTTTCGCTACAGCATGTGCAATTTCATGTCCCATGACAGCTGCCAATCCATTTTTATTTTTTGTAACATCTAACATCCCTGAATAAACAGCAATTTTACCACCAGGCATACACCATGCATTACGAATTTTTTTATTATCTATTAATATATATTCCCAATCAAAATTTACTGTAGGATCAGCTAAATTTGCCTGATAAAAATATTCGGATATAGAGTCTTGCATTCTACTACCAATATCTTTGATTAAATTTAATGTAGTAGTATCATTACTTAATTTTTCTTTTTCTTTTATTTTCTCATAGATTTGTGCAGCCTGAGCATTTAATTTAGCCTCAGGTATAATCTTGAATTGTTTTCTATCAGTTATAGGTGCATTTGAGCATGAGGGCATTATAATACTACAACATCCACAACCTATATATTCTAAGAATTTTCTTCTATTCATTTTTTAATATCATTGATAATATAATATGAGTGAATCTTAACAATAAAATTCTTCTTGGATTATTTATAATAGCTATTGCTTTTGTGATATATTCTAGTTTTAACTAAACTCATGGCTAAAAAAATTAAAAGAAAATCAATATCATTAACACTTAGAAATTATTTTATTACCGGAGTTGTAGTATTAATTCCAATAGGATTTACTTTATATTTAAGCAAAATTTTAATTGGTATTTCGTCTAGTATCCTTCCTAAAAATATAAATCCTAATTACTATCTGCCATTTAATATTCCTGGCGTTGAAATACTTATTTCAGTAATTTTTATAACAATAGTTGGAGGTTTATCACTTTCTTTTTTTGGAAGAAGAGTATTAAAACTTATAGATGATCTTTTCAAAAGAATTCCTTTTTTAAGAACTGTTTACTCAGCAATTGTACAAATGACTGAAACTTTTTCTAAAAAAGATAATAGTCAAAAAAGTGTAGTTTTAATTGAATATCCTCGAAAAGGTGTTTGGGCTGTGGGTTTTGCCACAAAAGAAAATACAGGTGAAATGGCAATGAAAACAAATAAGAAATTAATAAATGTTTTTGTACCAACAACACCAAACCCAACTAGTGGTTTTTTACTAATGTTTCCAATTGATGAAGTTATTCATCTGAATATGACTTTTGAAGAAGCTTCTAAATTTATTGTATCAGCTGGTACTTCTAATAATTAGATCTATACAATGTCGTTAATGACATCTGCTCTATCATATAGTTTTACTAAAGCTTTAAACTTACTTATATCTTGATTTGATTGCTCAATTCTTTTTATTTCATTTTCAGCAAGTATAAACAGATCATGATTTTGAATTGGATCAGCTAACTTAAAATTCTTAATACCACTTTGTTTAAAACCTAGGATATCACCAAAACCTCTAATTTTCATATCCTCTTCTGAAATTTTAAAACCATCGTTAGATTCCTTAAGAATATTTATTCTTTTTTTAGCATTTTCACTTAAGTTTGATTTAAACATTAGTATACAAGTAGAGCTTTTATCTCCTCTACCAACACGTCCCCTTAATTGATGTAACTGGGATAGACCAAACTTATTAGCATTTTCAATTATTATTACATTTGCATTTGGAAAATCAATTCCTACTTCAATAATTGTTGTAGATACTAAAATTTTAAATTGATTTTTTTGGAATTGTTTAAGTATGATTTCCTTTTCTTCTTGATCAGTTTTACCATGTAACAACAATACTTGATTAGGAAATAATCTTTTTAAATATTCAAATTTTGTAGTAACTGAAGAATGATCTAATTTTTTGGATTCTTCAATCAAAGGGCACACCCAAAATACTTGGTTACCTAAATAAATTTCTTTTTTTATGAATTTTATCACATCATTTATATTACTTTCTAATTTACTAAAAGTTTTAATTGGTTTGCGAGATTTTGGTTTTTCTTGGATAATAGATATATCCATATCACCATATAAAGTCATAGTTAAAGTTCTTGGTATTGGCGTGGCGGTCATCAAAAGTACATCACAATTTTTACCACCTTTATCAGATAACTTTTTTCTTTGATTGACACCAAATTTATGTTGTTCATCAATAATTATAAGACCAAGTTTTTTATAGGTAACTTTTTTTTGAAATATTGCGTGTGTACCAAAAATAATATCTATCTTATGGTTGGAAAGTTTTTCAAGTATGTTTTTTTTTGTCTTATAATTAGATTTTCCAGAAATAAACTCTAAGTTAATATTTCTTGGAAATATGTTTTTTGCTAGATTAAAATGTTGTTTTGCTAAAATTTCAGTTGGAGCCATCAAAGAAACTTGAAAACCTGAGTAAATTGTATTGAGTGCAGCTAATAATGCTACAATTGTTTTTCCACTACCAACATCACCTTGTAGCAATCGAAACATTTTTGTTGATGATGATAAGTCATTATTAATTTCTTTTAATGATTTTTTTTGATCTTTAGTAAGAGAAAAGTCTAAATTTTTAATAATCATATTCTGATTATTTTCACTGAATATTTTATTTTTTTTTTTAAGTTTTTTAATATTTTTTCTTATTTCAGAATTCACTAAAAATGTTGAAAAAATTTCATCAAAAACTAATCTTAAATAGAAATTTTTTTTATAATTACCTATATTTTCAGGTTTATGTAATTCTTTAATTGCATCATTCCATTTTATATAATCAAAATTTTTTAAAACATGATTTGGATGCCATTCATCTAGAACTGGCAATTTATCTAAAATTTGATTTATTATCTTATTATATGCTTTCTCAGAAATTCCTTCTGTGAGACTATATGTGTTATGTTTTTGTTTAATTAATGATGAATTTTCAGAAACATATTTTGGATTGGTTAATTGATATTTATTCTTAAAAAAACTGATCTTACCACTAACAGTAATTTCTTTTCCTAAGGGTAATATTTTTTTAATATAACCTTCATAACTGTTAAAAAAAACACAATCAATATTTCCAGTTTCATCAGAACACAATACTCTATTCGGTAAATTTCTTATTCTTGGAAAGGAATATTTTTTTGGTATTATATTTACAGTTTGAATATCACCTACTTTTAAATCTATTATCTTGGATGATAAACTTCGGTCAGTATATGATTTTGGTAACTGCCATAACAAATCAAAAATATTATTTATTTTTTTTCTTTTTAAAAGATTAGTAGTTTTTAAACCCACACCCTTTAACTCTGTTAAGTCTGATAATAAATATTTATAATTTCTTTTAATATTCATAAACTCGTAATATATTCTAATAATGAGCTTTGATATAGATCAAATTAAAAAAAAAATAATATATCGTGCAAATTATCGTGGTACCAAAGAAATGGATAAACTTTTAGGCGCGTTTATAAAAAAATATATTGATATCTTAGATGATAAAGATTTATTAGATCTTATAAAATTATTAGACATAGATGATAATAATCTTTACAATTTTCACAATGGGTTAAGAGTAGACTTTGAAGTAGAAGATAACAATATTAATACCCTGTTTAAAAATTTTAAGTACAAAGATTGTAAATAATGGCGGAGAGACTGGGATTCGAACCCAGGAAAGAGTTGCCCCTTTGCCGGTTTTCAAGACCGGTGCTTTCAACCGCTCAGCCATCTCTCCGTGAAAAAGGTTTTATTATTATAATTATTTAATTCAACAATAAAATGGTCTAATAAAAGTTAATAGTAAATTAAAATCGAAATCATATGAATAAAGAGTTTAACAAAGGATTATTACTTGCAGGTTTTGGTTCATTTTGGTGGGGATTTATTGGTGTTTTATATTTTGAATATTTAACATTTATTGGTCATTTTGAACTTGTAGTTCACAGATGTTTATGGACTAGTTTTACACTATTGATAACTACAAGTGTATTTTCAAAATGGTCAATTTTTTTTAACATTATTCAAAATAAAAAAAATTTACTTTATCTTTTTATATCTGGTTTTCTTATATTTATTAATTGGTCAATTTGGATTTACGCAGTAGCTACAGAAAGAATTATAGACGCTAGCTTTGGTTATTTCATAATGCCTATTTTAAGTGTGATGTTAGGATATTTTTTCTTTAATGAAAAATTAAACAAAAAAAGAGTAATTTCGATATTCCTAGTTTTAATTTCAATTTTATATTTATTATTAGTTAGTATTAAAGCTTTACCTTGGGTAGGATTAATAGTTGCTTTTAGTTGGGGGTTTTACAATTTAATAAGAAAAAAAATAAATATTGATACTGATGTTGGACTTTTAATAGAGAGTCTTTTCATATTACCATTTGCAACAATGGCATTCTACTTAATAGCAATAAATAACTTTAATGATTTTGAGTTATCCAATCCTACAATGATGTTATTTATTTTCTTAGCAGGACCGATGACGGTAATCCCTTTATTTTTATACGTTAGAGGTGTTGAATTATGTGGATTAGGACCAACAGGTATGATTTTTTATATTACACCAACTTTACAATTTATACTTGGTTATTTTTATTATGGCGAATTATTTTCAATATCAAAATTAGTTAGTTTTATTTTGATCTGGATTGCTGTAATTATATACCTAAAAGACTTATATGAGACTAATTAGTTATTTTATAATTTTCATACTTCTTGGAATTACAAATGTTTTTTCTGATATAAACTTAGAATTTCAAGATTGGAAATCAAAATTCAAAAAAACTGCGATCAATAATAATATTTCAGAAGATGTATTTGATATAGTAATGAGTAATACTAGGTTTTTACCTGATGTTATAAAATATGATAGGTACCAACCTGAATTTTATGAAGATACAAAAACATATATTTCAAAAAGAACATCAAATAAAAAAATTTCACAAGGTTTAAAACTTTATAAAAAAAATATTAAACTAATAAATTCAGTTGAAAATGAATTTAATATAGAGAAAGAGCTATTATTATCATTAATGGGAATAGAAACTAATTTTGGAAATTATGTTGGAAAGATGGATATTCTATCATCATTATCAACACTAAGTTTTGATAAAAGAAGATCTGAATTTTTTACAAATGAACTATTAATTTTATTAAAATTAATTCAATCAAAAAAAGTTGATTACAGGTCTCTCTATGGATCTTGGGCAGGGGCTTTTGGTTATTTTCAATTTATGCCTTCTACAATGAATAATTATGCAGTTGATTACAATAATGATAATTTTGTTGATTTAAAAAA